>CAYVEW010000035.1:0-19029 GCA_964450375.1 uncultured Bacteroidales bacterium | reverse complement strand
TAAAAAACGTATTTATGAATTGCCGACCAAACTGTGGAGCTTGTTGTATTTATCCTTCCATCTCATCACCTATACCGGGAATGCCAGATGGAAAGCCGGCTGGGATTCGTTGTATTCATTTAGCCAGCGATATGAGCTGTAAGATTTTTAATTCGCCGGAAAGGCCAAAAGTTTGTTCCGGTTTTAAAGCCGAAAAAATTATCTGTGGCAATAATGCTCAGGAAGCAAGAGAAATAATTACATCATTAGAAGCAGCTTCGGGCAGATAATTCCTTTTCAACATTTCGTGAATTTTATTGTTATTCTACTAAAACAAATATTCTTAACAATATGGATAAGAAAACTTTTGCAGGTTTAACAATTATAGAACAAGGAATGGCTTTGCTAACCGATGGGAAGCATATTGCCCAGGTTAAACAGAATAATCACTTGCTAAATTTATATTCTTTGAATGATTTTTTTGTTGAAGTATATTTTTCGGTTACCACAAGCCAGGTTGATAAAATTGAACTTGTAAATGACGATTCCAGAATTGATTTTTATATCGAAGAATTAAAGAACGAAAAAAAGCCGCATTTAAATTAATGCGGCTTTCTAGTTTTATACCAGATCGCAGGCATCTGCCGGCATCCAGTGTTTATCTTTTCCATCCCACTTAATGTTGCAGCCTATAGGATTTGTTACCGGAACCGATATGGCTTGGTTGTTTAAACTTTCATCGAGAGCTCGCTCCAAATCATTTACTGTCATCTTTGAAGTATCTTTCGGGTTATCTACTGCACGGCCTGTATAAATTAATTTCCTTTGCTCGTTGAACACATAAAAATGTGGTGTACGAAGCGCACCATAGGCTTTTGCAATTTCTTGCGTTTCGTCGTAAAGATAAATCCAGGGAAACTGATTCTCCTCCATACGTTTTACCATATTTGGAAAACTATCTTCTTGGTAGGTGTTTTTACTATTTGAGTTGATTCCAACAAAATCAACACCCATTTTCGAGTATTTTTCCACTGTTTTTCTGGTAAGTTCATCGGAACCTATTACATAAGGGCAATGGTTGCAAGTGAAAAAAACCACTAATAATTTATTCTTAAAATCAGCCAATTCATAAGTTTTACCATTGGTTGCAGGCAACTTAAAATTGGGTGCCGATTCTCCTATTTGTAATGTAAATGCCATAATTCGTTTTCTTTTTACAACACTGAATAGTAGAAATTGTTTAAATAAGTTAGTAGTATAAAAGAAAAAACAGGATGTTTGGATCATCCTGTTTTTATTATTTTTTATTTAAAAGTTATTTAATTTATTCTTTAATAATTTTATATTGATAATTTTGATTTGTGGACTGGATATTAACAATATAAACCCCATCCGATAGATGACTTAAATCAATTTCGGTTTTTTCATTTGCATTAAACGATTTATTATAAACTGTTTGCCCGTTAACTGAAACAATGTTAATAATTAAGCCATTTTTTTGATTAACACCTAAATCAGAAATAATTAATTTATCTGTAACCGGATTTGGATATATTTTAAATGCACGGTTTTTAAAATCTTTTATTGATGTTCCGGTATCTTCAGCTACATATATTATAAATTCTTGAGCATAGGTATTTTCAAATAAATCTTTTGTTTGTACATAAATATAGAACTGCTGCTGAGTTTCGTAATCAATTTCTGATGCAGTTATTAACGTGTCGCCAACAATATCGAATTTGGCATTATCAGCATCGTTTGTTCCATCGCCAGCGATTAAACTGTAAGTATGTTCATCATCAAGATCTGGATCTTCCGTTGAAAAGATACCCACTTGTGTGCCTATTGGGTCGTTTTCGCCAATCGAATCATTTGATAAACTAATTGCTGTTGGTGATTGATAATTGCTAAAATCACCAATGCTAACAATAAAACCATGGCTGGTAGTGGTATAATATTCATTATCACCTATAGACATGTAATCATTGTAACGCCCAGCGGCATATAGTTTATTATTGCCCGATACTGCTATTGAATTTATTGAAACTTTAGAATTTTTGCTGCCTATCGTTTTAATCCAGTCTATCTCACCATCAGCCGTATATTTTGCAACAAAAACATCTCCGGCTCCGGATGGACCGAAAGGATACTCATCATCGTAATATTGAAAATAAACAGTATCTACAGCCTCAGCTCCAAAATATATATTCCCATCGCTATCCACATCCATTCGATTATAGTCAAAGCCTAGGCCCTTTTCATTAATAGAGCGAACCCAAACTGCTTCACCATCAGGATCAAACTTGCCAATAAAATAAGCAAAATAGCCATGGTCTGATGTTAAAATAGTATCTGAAAAAACAGCACTATCTCCATGCCACCCTTTGATATATGTATGGCCATCGGGTAGGGTTTGAATGTCTGTTGGCCAGCAATTAGAATCCAACCATAGATCTGTTTCAGATGCTGTACCACCATGTACTTTTATCCACTGTGTTTCTCCATCAGGATTAATTTTTGCCAAAAGGATATTTCCGTCTCCTTCGTTTAGTGTTATGGTACTATCGCCAATTTGAACATTCTCTGATATAAATTCCCCGGTAAAATAGATATTATCATTTTCATCGGTTGAAGAAATTCCACTGTATTCAACACTTTCACCACCAGCTAAAATAGACCACTGAATATTACCCATTGAATTTAATTTTATGATTATAGCATCATCATAGTAAGATGGTTCATAAGTTTCATTTCCAATAGTAATTGTTTCTGAGTTATGAAATATTTTTGTAAAAATTATATTGCCAGAATAATCTGCAGCAAGGTCTGAGTAATCATTATCTAAACCATCGATTTGAGTTGCCCAGATGACCCCACCGTTGGAATCAAATTTAATTATAAAGTCACTCGTCTCGTTGTCAGAAACTAAAGCTTCTCCACCCGGAATATCTATTGTATCTATAAAAGTACCGGTTATATAAAGATGTTGTTCCTGATGATCCATGATTAGTTGGTTCCCAATTGATTGAGCATTATTGGCATTTGGAATATTCTTTACCCACACCAGATCTCCTGCGGCATTATGCTTTGCCAGAAAAACTCCTTGAGGGATTGATGCATTGTGGTATTCTATCATTCGTTCACAACTTCCATATAAGTAAACATTCCCCTGCTTATCGGCAACCGTTCTGCTCACAAAAGCACTTGCACTATTGTTAGTAAATTCTATTAATTCAGTTTGTTCTAAATCATTGTTTAAAACAGAAAAATAGATACCACCATAATTTGTGCCTGCTGTTGTCAACTCACCATTATTTTTATTTATCGTTAAAGCTTTTGTTGCAGAAATCAGGGCATCATTTACGGTAACTAAATCGCCATTGTGATCAAACGATTTATATAAATTTTGAAAAGCAACATAAATAATACTGTCTTCTGAACTGGTAATAGGTAAATTCGATTGGTAAGAGTATTCATCATCCACTTTTGTTGCCCAGTGAGCAACACCTGTCGTATCATATTTTGCAATAAAATTATAGCCTTTAAAGTTTGAAGCAGCTGTAAGTGTATCTTCAGCTATTATAATGTGTTTATAGAAAACTCCTGATACATAAATATTTTTATGAGCATCAGTACTTATATTAAATCCAGCTTCAGCTTGAGTAGAACTATATGAAGTATACTCTTCGTGTGAAGGTAGTTCAAGAAAAATAAAATTCCCATCTAAATCGGAAGAAGCAAAGAAAAATTCTTTACCAGGTCCTTCCGTTGTATATATTATACCACCAAGCTCTCCTAAGCCATCAGACAGTTGACCTGTATAATATAGTTTGTTGTTAATAATTTCAAAATCATTAAAAATGTGAGATTCTTTTATTGTCCATAAATGATTTCCCGTTTCGTCCCATTTTAAAATTGAAGAATCTGTTAAGGCATAAACATTAAGATTTTCGTCGGTTAAAATAGCCTTTCCTACTTCGCCTAATGTTTCGTTATTGTCTGTATTAGCAAGAACAATTTCCCCCAGGTTATTTAGCTTAATATAAAAAAAGTTTCTTGTATTAGTCCCTGACAAGTTAAAATCACCCAAAGTTATTGAGTTAGAAAAATAACCAGTTGCATAAACTTTTCCTTCCTTATCTAAATGTATTGCATTTAAACCTACTTTTTCGTTAGTGCTGGCTTCTATTTGATAAAACCATTCAAGGATGTAGTTACTACTAAATTTGGCTACAAAAGCATCTTGCAGGCCTACAGAATTAAAAGAGTCATCTCCATACGAAATATTACCGGAAAAATTTCCGGCTATATAAATATTTCCGGCATCATCTGTAATTATATCGTTAGCATAATCGTCTCCAGACCCGCCAAAATCTTGCGACCAACCCCACTCAGGAGCATTGCCATACTCCCATTCAATTGCTTTTGATGTACTATAAGTCGATTGATTACGAATCAATTCAGAATTCTGAGCTTCCTGTAGAATTCTTTGTTTTATTTCTCGGTGAATTTCTTTTTTATGTTCCGAAGTCTGAGCTATTACTCCAATAACATACATACTAAAAAAAATGATTAAGTAAAATTTTTTCATAATTAATAAAGTTAATAAATTATATACAAAGGACTAAAATATAAAAAAAAGTGTAAAATAGTATTTTGGCATAAATATGTTCTCTTAATTATAACTGGTTTTAATAAAAATAAATCATCTTTTTCTCTTTTAATTACCATTAACTGCGCGATAGCAACTTCTTTTGAAACAGAATTCTTTAAATAAGTACTTAATTTTTATCATCCTACTAAACTCTATGATGTTTCATTTAACTTAAATTTAATTCGTTTATTAAACCAAACTGTCATAAATGTAAATAGGGTAAAATCAAAGAATATTATCTTATAAGCAAGATCAACATATAAGGCGGAGTTCGATTATACAGGCTAGTAGGTAATGCCTCTAAAAATTAAGCCGAATTTTAAATGTTAAGAACCCTAACCTGGAATCGGCTCCGCCTCTTATTAGTTAGTAAGATTTTTGAGTTTTTGGCTCCTAGTTATTAGGGGTCAATTCTTTTAATGGTAATGTAAATATAAACTTTGAGCCCACTCCCACTTTACTTTCAACCCATATTTTACCCCCGTGTTTCTCAATAAATTCCTTACACAATATTAAGCCCAGGCCTGTACCTGTTTCATCTTCTGTACCGTTGGTCGAGTGGTTCTCGTCCAGTTTAAAAAGTTTATTCAAATCTTCAGGATTAATGCCCACTCCGGTATCTTTAATTGTAATTTCGGTGAAGGATTCGTTAATTACTTCAGATACTTCAATGGCTCCCCCACGTTCTGTAAACTTTAAAGCATTCGATATAATATTCCGGAAAATGGTTTTAAGCATATTTTTATCGGCAAAGGCAAATGAATCTTTGTTTAAGCTGTTGTTAAATACAATTTCCTTTTGGCTCGCTTTTGCATTGTACAACGAAAAAGTTTCTTCGGTTATGGCATAAAGATTTTGCTGGCCGGGATTAAATTTAATGGTACCCATTTGTGATCGGGCCCATTCCAATAAATTCACCAGCAATTCGTACCCATTCTTCGAAATCTGGTAAAAACTCTTATGAAAATGCTGCACTTTTTCGGGGCTCATTCGGCTATAACCATGATATAACAACTGAGCAACTCCCATTAAGGAGTTAAAAGGATTTTTTAAATCGTGTGCAATAATAGAGAAGAATTTATCTTTTGTTACCAACAGTTTTTGAAGTTCTTGTTCCACTCGTTTTAATTCACTAATGTCGGTATCAATTGCAATGAGTTGTGTTATTTCGTTTTTTTCGTTCAAAATCGGCGTTAAGGTTGTTTGTGTATTATAAACCAACCCACTTTTCGCTCTTACTTCCGATTCATAAATTTGCGACTTTTTCTCGCTGATTATTTTTTTTACAATTTTATCAATATCCGTATTAGCACTAGCCTGAATTATCGTTCTTCCTTTTTCGTTAATGAACTCATCGAGTGTATAACCGTACAGCCTTGTAAAACCTTCGTTAATCCATTCAATTTCGCCATCGGGTTTGGTTATAACAATTGCATTATCTGTTTTGCTTGCTACTATTGATAACTTTTCCAGTTCGCGGTTAATCTTTGCTAAACGAATGGTATGTGTTTTAATTTGATCATTTTGCCCTTTAATTTTTTCGTTCTGAACAGATAATTTCCGGTTGGCAATAATTTTTCGTCTCAGGTTATAAAAGAAAAGTATTAGCAATAATAATATTAGCAATGTACATATCAGAAATGTGTTTTTATAGAACTTTAATTTTTTAATAATCTCATCTTGCTCAACATTATTTTGCGAAAGTTCTTGTATAACTTTATTTTGTTCGGTATTAAAACTTTGTGCTTGTAATCGTTTAAGTTCAGCACTGTGTTTTATATTCTGTACGGAGTCTTTTAATCTGGAATATTCTGTAAAATATTTGTAAGCTTCCTGAAAGTTTCCATCTTCTTTATATAAATCAGATAATTGTTTTAAAAAATAAATTCTTGTACTATCGGTAGATGACTTTAATTTGTATTTAAGATCATCTATCTCCGTTTGCGAGCTAACCAAGAAAGGGATTATAATAAATACAACAATGAAATAGTATGTTATTGGTTTTATTTTCACTATATAAATATAGTAAAATATGTGAAGTAGACTAAAAAAAATAAGCTGATTGATAAAAAAACCAATCAGCTTAAGTAAATAAAACATTTTGTTAATTATAACAATATTGAATTAAACAGTAATTTATACGAAGCGGGAGTTGATGCTCTAAACTGTGGATTAAAACTAAATAAAACAACCTGCCCTTCTCCTTTTTTCAACCACACAATGGAAGGGCTGTTTGCCAGCTTCTCTTCGTTCTTGGTATATCCGCTAAGTAATATATCTCTTTCAGGAAAAGTTCCAATTACTCTTCTATCCACATCAAAATAGGGCTGCCAAGTTGTAAAAACAGGATTACTTCGATGGAAAACTCCTATTTCATCGGGTAATCCATAAGTAATCGGATGATTTTGTTTTAATTTAATTCGCAGAAAAGATCCCGGAGATGAGAAACCATCTTGAATCAATTCCGTGGATATATCTTTTACAGGAAATTCAAATTCTTCCTTATCTTTCTCGTTCAAAGAAATTTTCTGCACTCCCGAAAACAACTCTGTAGCGCCTCGCCATGCAATTACCTTTCCGCCTTTATCGATGTAACGAAGGATCTTTTCATAGCCTTTTTGTTCCATTCCAACCATATACTCTGGTGGATATTTCATGAAATATTGCTGATTTCCCGAACTATAATTGCCGTTAATTAATACTGATTTTCTTTCATCCGGAATTATTAGAACATCACAATTTTTCTCGAAATCGGTATTACTAACTTCATCGGGTTTTATGGTTTTAAAAGGAATATGATAAAAATCAAGCACATATCGGGTCCATCCTGCATCCATTGCATGAAAATAACTTTCCAAAAGATAAATCTTTGGAAGCTTTACCTCCTTGGTTTTTGCAGAAACATCTTCTGAAATATATTCGGGCGTAAAATTTAACTCACTGAGCACAAGATCCAAATTTTTAGACTTTTCAATCACAAAACTACCTGCTGGGAATGATTTATATTCCTCAAGCAATTGTTTTACTTTCACTCCATTGGCAAGAGCCTTAAAAACAGCTCTGTAGCTGTAATTATTTTTAGCCGAAAGTATTACCGATTTATATTCTGAAGGAGTTTCACTAAACAAACTAAAAGGCTGTTTTACAGGCTGATATTTATTATCGAAAACTGTTTTATTATCATTGATTTCAAAAGCAGTAACTCCCTTGTGTAAAGGCAACGACCAGGAAGTAATATCGTAGGGGCGAATCATCTCGCCACCCGGAGTATAATGTCGTGCAGGAAAAATTTGTTTTTCAAGCATTTCTTTTATAAATGCACGGAAAGGTTGTGCAAGTGGCACAATCACATCGCCCGTTTTATAAACAGTACTTTCAATTTCAACATCTTGCGTTAATTCGTAAACCGCAACACCATGCTCATTCAAAAGGTTTACCAGGTTAACCAGCTCGCTCTGATCGTGCTGTTCTTTTGGAAGAATGTAATAATATGGAGCCTGGTTTAAACCTTTATTTACTTCTTTTTTACACATTTCGTTTCGGAACTTTAGGATCTCTTCTTTGTAAACAGAAGCAGTTTCCAGGTAAGCCATTGTAGATACTATTTCGTATTGCACCAGGTCGCTTAACCGCCACCATCCACCTTCCCATGGCTCGGGCATGTTGATGCTTTTCTTATATTCACCTAATCCTTTACCTCCGGCACCCAGTTCGTTTGGCTCAATGTAAATTGGGGTGGCGTATTTAGGACTGGCACCTTCGGTTAACATACCTATTACATTTTTCCAGATACAGGTTTCTGTAGCTCCGGGCCAGTAATCATCAAATAAATAGTTCTGCGATATTCCTTTCAAACCTTCGTCTGTCATTCGGGTAATGGTTCGCGAACCAAATATTTTCATCCAGTTCCAGATTCCGGCATCTACATTTTCGGCAATCGGATCGTGTGGCGGAGAGATAAAATACCGTGGGCCACCCGAGCCCATCTGATGCTTCTCTACCATCACCTGCGGAAACCATTCTTTACTAAATAAGTCCGAAATAGCTTTTGTATCCGACTGTGTTAAGGCTACAAAATCGCGGTTATTATCATGACCTACATATTTGTGGTAAACTCCGGGCATTGATGAGCCATCGTATTTTGTATCTTTATATTTGTTGTAATGATTCACAATCATATCCATTCCATCGGGATTGTGATTTGGCACCACCATATACACCACATCATCCATAACTTTCAGGGTTTCCGTATCGTTTGCAGTTAATAAATTATAGGCAATTATAGGCAACGATTGCGAAGGAGCTACCTCATTAGAGTGCATCGATAAAGTAAATAGAAAGAATACCTTACCATTGGTAACATACTCCTTTCTTTTTTCGTCGCTTAAATTAAAATTTAATGCCAGCTCCTTATTGATCGTTTTTAGTTTATCTAAATTATCAATATTCTCTTCTGATGAAATAAAAGCTACATACATGGGTTTTCCCATAGGCGAAGTGCCAATTTTTTCCATTTTAATTTTAGGTGAAACAGCAGCAACTTTTTCAAGATAGTTTATTAAAGATGAGTAATCAAAAAGCATCTTATCACTACCCGGAGTAAATCCAAAGTAACTTTCGGGAGTGGGAATGGTTGTTTGTGCCGATGTGCCTATACTATATATTCCAAGCATAAGAACAACTAGCAACTTCAAATTAGTGTAAAAGTTTTTCATATTGATAAGTTTCGTTTTTTATGTCCATGTTATTAGACCTCAGCAAGGTTAGAAAAGTTTAATTCCAGAATTATGATTCGAATTATTGTGATTGCAAATCCCGTTTAATATAATTATGTATCGTGAACCAATAACATACTAAAATGTTATAGGTAATATAAACAACAAGATATGATAAAGATAAAACTAATTTTCCTGAATTTGATTTTCTTTCTGGGGATTTTATCGGCAGTAAGCCAGGAGTTTAAAACATATAATTTCGAAGAGTTTAAACCATTATTAAACAAACAGGATGACAAAGTTTATGTTATTAATTTTTGGGCTACCTGGTGTAAACCTTGTGTTGAAGAGATTCCGGCTTTTAACCAGTTATTCGAAAATTACAAAAATAAAAATGTAGAGATCATAATGGTAAGCCTTGATTTTGGCGCCAGTGTTGACCAGCGAATAAAGTTATTTAAAGAACGTCATCAGATGAAAGCCCGTATTGTGATTCTTGATGATCCGGATAGTAACTCATGGATCAATAAAGTAAGCTCCACGTGGTCGGGTGCCATTCCTGCAACATTAATCTACAATAAAACAAAAAGGAATTTTTATGAGCAATCGTTTCATTATGAAGAACTTGAAAATGAACTTAAGAAATTTTTAAAATAAATAAGTTAAATTAAAATCAATAGGTATGAAAAAGATTTTTAGTATGATCATTTTAATGTTTGCAGGGATATTAATGCTGCAGGCACAAGCTTATCAGGTTGGCGACGAAGCGGCCAATTTTAACCTGAAAAACGTAAACGGTGAAATGATTTCGCTGTATGATTACAACGAAGCAAGCAAAGGAGCTATTGTTATTTTTACCTGCAATCACTGCCCGTATGCCATTGCATACGAAGATCGGATTATTGAGTTAGATCAGGAATTCCGAAAAAAAGGTTATCCTGTAATAGCCATAAATCCAAACGATCCGGTTTTACAGCCAGCCGATTCGTACGAAAAAATGATTGAAAGAGCCGACGAAAAACAATTTCCATTTCCTTATCTAATCGACGAAAAACAGGAAATTTATAAGATTTATGGAGCTAAACGCACTCCACATGTATATGTATTGAATAAAGAAAACAACAAATTCATTGTTTCCTACATTGGAACTATTGACGACAACTATAAAGATGCCAATGCTGTTGAAAAGAAATATCTTGCCGATGCAGTAAATGCCTTAATAAATGGTGAAAAACCAGATCCTGATTTTACCAAAGCTATCGGATGTACGATTAAAGATAAAAACTACAAGAAATAAAGTTTGTATAAGTTAAAAGGATAAGAGGGATAGAATTCTATTCCTCTTTTTTTCTTCCAAAAAGAGAGATTATTTTATAGTTTTATATTTCTTAATTATATTCGTACCCATGCAATCATTTTTTTCGACATATTTACTTCCTTTGTCGTTATCCATTATTATGATGGGAATGGGTTTATCACTCGATAAAAGTGATTTCACCAATATTGTACGATATCCAAAACCCGCTATTGTTGGAATTATTAGTCAGGTTATTATTTTGCCACTGGTTGCTTTCTTGCTTTTTGGTTTTACCGATTTACATCCTTTTGTAAAAGTAGGTTTTATATTAATTACGGCTTGTGCGGGAGGATCAGCAACCAATCTGATTACCCACATTTTACAAGGAAATCTGGCGTTGTCGGTTTCTTTAACTGCAATTAACAGTTTAATTGTATTAATTACACTGCCTTTAATAGTTAATCTTGGATTAATACTTTTTATTGGAGAAGAACGCAGTATTCATTTAAATGTAATTGATACGGTAATCAATATTTTAATTACAATCATTATACCTACTTTTATTGGCATGTCGATCCGTTCTAATTTTTTCAGATTTGCAGTTCGGGCAGAAAAGCCACTTAAAATAATCTTACCATTTATCCTGTTTTCTGTTTTCATTTTTATGATCTTTTTTAAGAATGATGGCTCACAAAATAAAACAGTAGAATATCTATACCTTGCACCGTGGGCTTTGTTGCTTAACTTTGTATCCATGGCTGTTATTTATGTAATTGCTAAAAAATTACAATTAGGAAGTAAAAACAATTTTACCATTAGCATCGAAGTAGGATTAAAAAATAGTATCGTTGCCATTTATGTTGCCGAGAGTTTATTAAATAATTACGAAATGGCAATGGTTTCAGTAATTTATGGGTCTATTACTTTTTTTTCAACCCTGCTATTCGGATATATTGCTAAAAGAATAGAGCTTTGGGGGTTTGGCTACAAAAAATTATTCTGATTTAGCCATGGAAATAAGTAAAAAAGCCGTAAATTTCGCATTGAAAAAAAAAATAAAAAGGGGAACGTTAATCTTAAGTCAAAGTAAAAAATAAATATCAATGAAAACATTAAAACTAATAATTCAAAAAACTGCTATTGCTCTGTTTATCGGAGTACTTGTAATTTCGTTAGTTAACTGCTCCGGGGCGAAAAAAGACAGCAATACTAAAGAAGAAACTTCTGGTGAAGCATTACTGGATAAAAAAGAAGTAGAAAAAAAGGTAAGAGAAATTGTGTATCCGCTGCCTACCGCTTTTGAAGTAACCGAGATGATTAATAAAATAGAAGCAAGTTATATTATTGGCCTGTCGAACCAGGTTGATAACGTTGATAAATATTTTACTGATAAAGAACAGGCAATTAACTTAGGTATTTATAGTGCCGATTTAAGTTATGCAAGCACATACAATATGCAACAAGAAGTAATGAGCTACATGGAAGCTTCAGAGAATTTAATTGTTGAGCTTGGCATTACAGGAGCATTCTCGCAAGATTTTGTTAGTGACGTTGAAGCAAATATTGACAATAAAGAAAAACTAACTGATCTTATTACAAACTCATTTTATGACACCTACGAATATTTAGTTAAGAACAATAAAGAAGATTTATCTTTATTGGTTTTAGCAGGTACATGGATTGAGGCAATGTATATTTCATGTAATATTTCAGAAACCGTTTATCACAATCCGGATTTAGTAAATGTGATCTTACATCAAAAATCATCACTAGATAAATTGATTGAATTATTATCATCGCATAATGCGCACGAAACCATTCAGTCTATCTTAACAGATCTACAACCAATAAAAAATGTGTACGATCAAATTGACGAAACAGGAATTACCGAATCGCAACTAAATCAGATCATTAACCAAACAACCGAATTAAGGAATAAACTTATTTCGTAGTATATGTGAAAAGAAATTTATTAAGCTCATGTGCATTTTGCGTATGAGCTTTTTATTTGTATAAATAATTTCTTAAATTTTCTGTCCAAATAAAAGCACATGAGCGAATCAATTTTAAATGCTTTAATTCATTTATTTGCTATCGTTGCAAATGTTAACCCCGAAGGAGTTACAGCCAAAGGAAGAAAAATTGTTGAAGCATATCTGGCCAGGTATTTGGCCAGCGAGCTCATTCAGGAATATTTACGATTATTCGATAATTACTACGAATTTTATCAGCGCGAGCTGGATACAGATGAAGTTAAGGATTTAAATGATAGTGCATCGTTGATTTCTTTTCAGATTTCAAATGTTTGCCGGCAAATTAAAAAAGGATTACTACGCGACGAGCGGGTAATTGTTTTTATCCAGTTACTGGAGTTTGTATACGAAGATCACGTAATAACCGAGCAGGAACTTGAGTTTATAAAAACGGTTGCCAAATCATTTAGCCTGTCGGAAAACGAATTTAACCATTTGCGAAACTTCATTTTCGAAGGCGACCCCGAAAAGTTAGATAGCGATAAAGTTCTTGTAATCGACAATCAGCTTAGAGAGTGGTCCGACAGCCTTGCCTGGTTAATGAAAAAGAAATTAACACAAGTCCAGGAGCCTTATAAACATTTATTCCGCGAAAATCTGTATGGCAGAATTGTTATTTTTTATATCCAATCGATCCAGTCGTTTATATTTAGATATTTTGGCGAGCTTAATTTATTTATCGAAGGACAAAAAATAAAGTATGGAAGGCCTTATTTCTTCAACAATGGGGCAATTATAAAGGGGCCAAACATTGAATCAATTTATTACTACGATGTAGCATCAAAATTTATCCTGGAATCAGAAGATAAACGAATTACCTTTTCGGCCCAGGACGTTGAATTTCATTTTCGCAACAGCAAAAATGGAATCCAAAAGTTCAATTTCTCTGAGCAATCGGGCCAAATGATTGCCATAATGGGAGGAAGCGGTGTTGGAAAATCGACCCTGTTAAATTTATTAAGTGGTAAACTAAAACCAAATAAGGGGAAAGTAAAAATTAATGATTCTAATATTCACTCCGGTGGAAATTCATTAACCGGACTAATTGGTTTTGTTCCACAAGATGATTTATTGTTTGAAGAATTAAGCGTTTACGAAAACCTTTATTATAATGCCAAATTATGTTTTAGCGATTTTAGCGAACATCAAATTGTTGAAAAGGTAAATTCCGTTTTAATCGATTTAGATTTATATGATGCAAAAGATTTACAGGTTGGAAATCCCTTAAATAAATTCATAAGTGGCGGACAACGTAAAAGGTTAAACATCGGATTAGAATTGATGCGCGAGCCCATGCTGCTGTTTGTTGACGAACCTACTTCAGGACTTTCGTCAATGGATTCCGAAAAGGTAATGAATTTATTAAAAAAACAAGCACACAAAGGTCGCCTGGTAATTGCTAATATTCATCAACCTTCGTCGACTGTTTTTAAGTTATTCGATAAGTTATGGATACTTGATAAAGGTGGATATCCAATATACCAGGGAAACCCTGTTGATGCCATTGAATATTTCAAAACAGTGATATCATTGGTTAATTCAGCCGAGAGCGAGTGTTCATCATGTGGCTCAATAAATCCGGATTTAATATTACGAATTGTTGAAGAAAAAGAAATAGACGAATACGGAAAAGAAACCCGTATTCGAAAAACATCTCCTGAAACCTGGTATTACCGATATATTGACAATATAGAGAAGAAAATTAAACCAAAACACTCGGCAGAAAACATTCCGGAGTCTGATTTTAAAATCCCAAACTTCTTAAAGCAGTTCAAAGTTTTTACCATGCGTAATTTGCTTGCAAAACTCACCAACAAGCAATATTTGCTGATTAACTTGCTGGAAGCCCCATTATTAGCTGTAATTCTGGGTTATTTTACCAAATACATCACTCCCAACGGATACGTATTTGGCGAAAACAAGAACCTGCCTGTTTTTCTTTTTATGGCAGTCGTCGTGGCACTTTTTCTTGGTTTAACGGTTAGTGCCGAAGAAATAATAAAAGACCGCAAAATACTCGAGCGCGAATCCTTTTTAAAGTTAAGCTGGTTCAGTTATATCAATTCCAAAATTGTATTTTTATTTTCCCTATCGGCGATACAAACATTTTTATATGTACTTATCGGAAATGTAATACTTGACATACAGGGCATGTTGTTTCCATTCTGGTTAATCTTGTTTTCGGCAGCTTGCATGGGAAATATCATTGGTTTAAATATATCATCGGGATTAGATTCCGTAATTGCAATATATATTCTTATACCACTAATACTGGTTCCGCAATTGCTTTTGGGTGGAGCTATGATCCATTTCGACGATTTACACGAAAGCATTACCAATAAAAAATACGTTCCTTTAATTGGTGATATAATGACCACCCGATGGGCATACGAAGCTCTTGCCGTTGAACAATTTAAACACAACAAATTTGAAAAGATCTTTTTTGAAGATGAGCAGGTTATTAGTAATGCCGATTACAAAACCGGGTTTTTAATCCCACAGTTGCAAAGTAAATTGGAAATGTGTATTCGACGAAAAGCTTCTGGTGTCGATTCTGCAGGCTTGGTACGCGATTTAAAAATTATCTCCAATGAAATTAAACAAATATCGCGAAATACTGACCTCCCGCCATTTGAATATGTTCATCTTTTAAATTATAATGATTTCGATGAAAGTATCATGGAAGAAACCTATTACGGATACCTGGGCTTTCTGGATATGAGCTTAAAAGAAGAAGCAAAAAATGCCAACCAGAGAAAGGAAAATAAGTATCAACAAATGATTGATGATTTGGGGCGGGATGAATTTGTTATTTTTAAACAGGAACATTACAATAAAAAACTGGCTGATATTGTTCAGAACAGAAATGAGATAAATAAAATGCACGAAACCAATAATGAGATAATTCAAAAGAAAGATCCCATTTTTATGATACCTACATCGAATTACGGAAGGGCACATTTCTATGCTCCTGTTAAATTAATTGGAAACTTTAAAATTGACACCTTGTGGTTTAATTTTTTAATGATGTGGATCGGATCAGGCATTTTATACCTGTTTTTATTGGGAGATATATTAAGAAAAGTACTGAAATACATGCAGTCGCTTAACTTAAAAGAAAAATACAAGGAAGTAAAAATAAAAAAAGTATAGAGGGCTGCAAATTAAAAGTAACCCTGCTAATTTTTATACGTAATAACTTATATTGTTTTTAATATCAATTTTTTATGAGTTTTATTGTTGAACAAACCTTTGACACTCCTTATATTCAGCTCGAAAATGGCTTAATTAAAATGACAGGCCGTTCGATGCCCGAGAATGTTCGTAAATTTTATAAACAAGTGAAAGAGTGGGTCGAAAATTATGCAAAAGAACCTGCCGATTTTACTACCATCGATTTAAGTTTATCGTATACCAACAGTTCATCAATAAAACAAATAAACGATCTGCTCAAGATATTAAATGAGAAATTCCTTGAAGGTTATCAAATGAAAGTTATTTGGACCTACGAAGAAGGCGACGACTCTGCTTTTGAAGTAGGTAGCGATCTGGAATCAATAACCGATATACCTTTTGAATATATTGTTATCGAAACGCAAGCAAAACAGCGCACCCGAATAAAAGTAAAAAATAAAATTACCGGAAAAGAAGGAGAAATCTCTCAGCGATACTGGGATACCATCGTTCGTAACGGACACGAAAAAGATTTCGAACTGCTATAAAAATTATTTACTGCATCACTTTTTTATTTTACTCGTCATTAACCTGATTGGGAACAAAAGTTCAGTACAATTATTTATCATTTCATTACCGAAATGTAAAGGAATAATCCCGTCGACATTTGTTTACTTAATTGATAAAATAGTTTTTTTTTGAAATTTATTAATACCCAACGATCATGTTAAAAAACTTTCTAATTATTTCCCTACGCTATTTGTGGAAAAATTTCTTATTTGTAGGAATCAATATTTTAGGCCTTGCTGTGGCTTTGGCCCTCTGCATAACTGCTTATCTAAATAATAAATTTGATAAAGATTGGGATGTTACTCATGAGAATTATAATGACATTTTTAAAATTAATATTACCAGAGAAATTCAAGATAGAAATCAAGAGTATGGTATTACTCCATATGATTTAGCACCTTTATTAACGCAAGATTTATCTGGTGTCGATGAAGTTACAAGGTATAGAAACTCATATTCTCCAGTAAAATATGAGCAACACATTTTTAATAAGCGAATTGGATATGCAGATCCCAATTTTGGAGATGTATTTGATTTGGATATTATAAAAGGGAACAAAGATGCTCTAAAAGAAAAAGGAAATATTCTTATAAATGAACGAATAGCGGGAATTTATTTTGGTGATGAAGACCCTATAGGCAAGGTTATTTCAATTGTAAATGATCAGAATGAAGAAACAACTTTTATAGTAGCAGCTGTATTTAAAAACCTACCGAACAATAGTAGTTTTACGTACGAACTATTAACTCAGATTGATAATTTTGTTGATATGTGGAATATAGAAGAAGGCAAGTGGGATGCATGGGTAGGGGCAACTTATTTATTGGTTAGAGATCATAGTAATATTCCAAAAATTAATGAACAACTAAAAAAATATCTTGCGGTTCAAAATGACATTAGAGAAGATTGGATAATAACAAGTTTCTTTACCAAATCATTAAAGCTTACAGCAGATGACAGGGATGTTTGGGCAAACTGGCAAATGAGCAGCATGCACCCTGCATCTGTAGCAGCTCCACCAATAATGGCAATAATGATATTGATTATAGCTGCTTTTAATTTTATGAATTCTTCTATTTCATTTGCAGGAAAACGGTTGAAAGAAATTGGATTAAGAAAAGTGTTTGGTGGCTTACGTAAGCATATTGTAATTCAGTTTTTAAGTGAGAATTTAGTAATTAGCTTTATTGCAGTTATTTTCGGAATATCTATTGCAGGATTTTTGGTGCCAGCTTACGGTGGAATGTGGGAAGGTCTGGAAATAGAACTTAGCTTTTCAAAAAACCCCACATTGCTTATTTTTATTATTATCTTATGGCTAATTACCACTTTATTAGCAGGAGCATATCCGGCATTTTATATCAGTAAGTTTAATCCTGTAAAGATCTTTAGGGATAGTCTAAAATTAAAAAACAAGAATTTATTATCAAGGATTTTACTCGGATTTCAGTTTTTTACATCCGTTATGGCTTTGGTAATGGGAGTCATCTTTTCACAGAATGCAGTATTTCAAGATAACATAGATTTAGGGTATGATAAAGAGAATTTAATTGTACTTAGCATGCATAATAATAAAGATTATAAACCTTTTGAGCAGGTTGTAAAATCTAATCCTAAAGTGGATATGTATGCAGGTACCAGCTATCATATTGGCTATGGAAACTATAATAGATCCATAAAATATCTTGATCAGAAAATGGAAACAAATATTATGCATATTGGATATGATTATTTGCCAACAATGAAGGTTAAGATTTTAGATGGCAGAGGCTTTAATATTGAGAATCTAAAAGGGGACTTTGCAGAAAATAACGTAATTGTAAACGAAAAGTTTGTTACTGATTTTAACTTAGATGAGCCAATAGGTAAAACAGTATATATGGACGATACGCTAGCCTTAAGAATAATTGGTGTCTCCAGTGATGTGTACTTATATGGAGCATGGGCAAAGATTGACCCTTTAATTTATCGGGTTTCTGAAGAAGAAGAATATGGAAGGATTGTTATTCGTGCATCACAACAAAATTTATCTGAAGTAAATGAAGTCTTAAAAAAAGAATGGGCTGAGCTTGTACCAAATTATCCATATGAAGGAAGGTATCAGGATGAATTACTTGAAGAAGCAAAGGAAGTAAATAAAAATATTAAAATTATATTCGCCTTTCTGGCAGTCTGTGCATTATTTCTGTCGGTTATTGGTCTTTATACTTTGGTAAGCCTTAGTGTTATGAACAGAACCAAAGAAATTGGTATAAGAAAGGTACATGGTGCTTCTGTTAAAAGAATAATGCTAATTATTACTAAACCATTTTCGCTTTTAATAATAATCTCAACAATTTTTGGCTGTGTAGCTGGTTATTTTTTGGGAGTTATGTTAATGGGAAGCATATTTGCGGTTCATTTTACTCCAAATGTTTTTAGTTATGCCATTCCTATTTTGGTTATTGTGCTTACATCAATAATAACAATAGTTTGGAGAGTATATAATGCAGCCATGCAAAATCCCGCAAGCTCGTTACGTTACGAATAATAAAAAAGGAGATGTCCAAAATGAATTAAAAGTGTCATTGCGAATGAAATGAAGCAATCTATATTTGTTGATTATCA
>CAYVEW010000034.1:10197-29119 GCA_964450375.1 uncultured Bacteroidales bacterium | reverse complement strand
TGCAGGTTTCTTAAAAGTTGCCAATGCAATGCTAGATCAAGGAGTTATTTAATTTTTATATAGCTTAGTTTTTAGTTTGCCTGCCACAGGCAGGTTTGTAATTTATGGTAAAGGGAGCTTAGGCTCCCTTTTTTTATGCCTTATTGTCATAACATTAAATAAAATATTTAAATTTGCACAAATTGACATATGTAAATATAATGGTACGAAAGTTGTAAATATTTTTTAAACGAAAAAGATGAAAACATTTATTCTTAAACATAAATATGCACTCTTACTCATAATTCCGGGTGTCATTGGAGGTTATTTATACTGGAAATACGTAGGTTGCATGAGCGGAACCTGTCCAATTACATCAAACTGGCATAGTATGGTTCTTTTTGGTGCTTTAATCGGATATTTTATTGGTGACAGTGCTGATGATTACTTAAAGAAACGAAACAAGAAAAAAGAAAATGAACCGGTTTAGTGAATTAATTAATGATTCGAAGCCTGTATTGGTCGATTTTTATGCAGATTGGTGTCAGCCTTGTAAAATGGTAACTCCAATACTTAAACAAGTAAAGCAGGATTTGGGCGACCAGGTAAAAATTATTAAAATAAATGTAGATAAAAACCAGGCAATTTCGTCAAAATACGGAATACGAAGTATTCCTACTTTGATGTTATTTAAGGATGGAGAAATTAAATATTCTCAGGCAGGTGTTTTATCTGCTGATCAAATTAAGCAAATTATTTTAGCTAATTCTTAAAAAGTAGATATATGAAAAAAGGTTTATTAATCATGTTAGTTGCTTCTGTGGGATTTACTCAGGCATGTCAGGGGAGTGCGAAGGAAACAGAAGTTAATACAAATGAAAAGACAGAAACAGCAAAAGCTGATGTAAAGTCGGAGAAAGCTACCATTACTTTGAACAAAGAAGAGTTCAAGAAAAAAGTGTTAAACTACGAAGTAAATAAAGAATGGAAATTCGAAGGAGATTTACCATGTATTGTTGATTTTTACGCTGATTGGTGTGGGCCATGTAGAATAGCATCACCCATATTAGAAGAAATTGCGCAAGAATATAAAGGAAAAATCAATGTATATAAAGTAGATACCCAAAAAGATCCGGAGTTAGCTCAATTATTTGGGGTGCAAGGTATACCAGCATTTTTGTATTGTCCAAAAGAGGGTGATCCACGAATGAGTTCCGGAATTGGAAGATCAAACGAGGAAACAAAAGAAATGTTTAAACAGGCAATCGAGGAGATATTATTAAAAGAATAAAAGAAACGACTTTTTAAGGCAATTGTTTCATTTAGTTAATTGTTGCACCAAAGAGACTGTATTTCTGTATTAGAAAGCAGTCTCTTTTTTATTTGTTAATGCAATCTTGCAAATAGTAGGCTTATAAATCATACTTATCTTAATGTCCGATTCCGGGAAATAAGTTCAGCTGACAGATTTGGTTTAATTTTTTTTTCTTTTGAGTAATACAGATTAAGTTTCTTTGTATTTTTGCATCTCTAAAATAAAAACATAAAAATGGGAAGAGCATTTGAATACAGAAGAGCATCGAAGGAAAAGCGATGGGACAAGATGTCCAGATTATTTCCTAAACTGGGAAAATCGATTACAGTAGCTGCAAAAGAAGGTGGCCCTGATCCGGAAATGAACGCGAAATTGCGAACAGCCATCCAAAATGCTAAGGCACAAAATATGCCTAAAGATAATATCGATGCAGCCATTAAAAGAGCATCGGGGAAAGATGCTGCTACTTTTGAAGAAATCATATACGAAGGGAAAGGACCCCATGGAGTGCTGGTAGTGGTTGAATGTGCAACTGATAACTCAACCAGAACGGTAGCCAATGTTAAATCATATTTTAATAAAGCTGGTGGTTCGTTAGTTCCTACAGGTTCGTTGGAGTTTATGTTCTCTCGTAAAGCTGTATTTGAATTTGAAAAAACAGATAATATAGATATTGAAGAGCTTGAGTTGGAATTAATTGATTCCGGATTGGAAGAAATTGAAGTATCCGAAGGGATGGTTTATGCTTATGGCGATTATACCAATTTCGGCTCGTTAAATAAAGCCTTCGAAGATAAGGGAATTGAATTGCAGAAAGCTACTTTGCAACGAATCCCAACCTCGCCGGTAGAATTTAACGAAGAGCAGTTGGTGGAAATAGAAAAAATGCTGGATAAAATTGAGGAAGATGATGATATACAAGCCGTATTTACAAACATTGCCTAAATTTTATTGGTTTTTTATATATTAGCACAAACTTAAAATGATGATAAAATGAAAAAGCTGAATTTACTGTTATTATTAATTATTCTAAGTATTAGCGTATCTTTTGCTCAACGATTCGGTGTGAAAGGTGGTTTAAACATTACCAATTTAAAGGTGGAAAATCATAACTACGATCCTAAAATGGGGTTTCATTTGGGGCCGGTTGCCGAATTCCATTTTGGTAATATCTTTGGGCTCGAAACGGGCATTTTATTAACAACAAAAGGGGGAACCGAGAAGATAGCTGGGAATAAATATAGAACCAGCCTGACCTATCTGGAGTTTCCGTTAAACTTTCGGGCTGGTTACGATTTTGGCCCTACAAGGGTTTACGGTATTTTAGGACCATATTTTGGCTTAGCCGTAGGAGGGAAGTTTACGAATATTTTTGACGATACCAAAACAACAACAAAAATTGATTTTGGCGAAGAAATGAGCCGTTTTGATGCCGGACTTACCATCGGTGCTAGTGCTGCAGTGCATATCTTCGAAATAGGGTTTTCATATAACCACGGATTTGTAAATATTAGTGAATTGCACGATACAAAAAACCGGGCTTTTTATATTTCAGTTGCCTATAAATTTGGCAAAAATCCTTTTAAAGATATCATTAAAAAGAAAGAGTCATCCTAAAAATACGATTGATCCCCGAATTTTTCGGGGATTTTTTTTGGGTATAAATTCTGTAAATTCCTTATAAATGTATTTGTTACATAAGATGGATGTTAAATAGAGAGTATATTACCGATATTTAGGCAACGAGAATAAAAATTCGATTCCACCTTCGTCCTTATTTTTTACCGATATTTCTCCCTTGTGAAGTAGAACGGCATTTTTAACAATTGCCAAACCCAAACCGGTTCCACCTAATGTGCGCGATCGGTCTGCCCCAATTCTGTAAAAGCGTTCGAAAATCCGGGTCAAATGTTGCTCCGGGATCCCAACTCCGGTATCGGATAAGGAGAAATAATAAAATCCATCAGCTTCTCTGTAAATCCGGATTATAATATTGCATCCCTTACCTGCATACTTTATCGAATTCTCAAGCAAATTTCTAAATACAGATAATATCAGCGATCGATTTCCATTTACATGGATGGTTTTTTCGAGATTGATTTCGATGTTAATTTTATTTTCGGCAATTAAGCTCTGGTAATCATCAATTACTTCGTGGATGAGCTCATTGATATTTAATTTGTTAAATGCGAAAAAATCACCTGTTTCTTCAATTTTATTTAAAATTACAATATCATTAATTAAATCGGTAAGCCTGGTTGCCTGTGCATTGGCTCGTTCAATAAAGTAGTGCAGCTTTTCCGGCTCAATATCCGGATCAGATAAGATGGTTTCCAGGTAGCCTTTAATTGATGTTATGGGCGTTTTTAACTCGTGCGAAATGTTTGATGTCATTTGTTGTTTAATAATCCGGTTTTTCTCCATTTTGGTTTGGTCGGTTATTAAAACCTCGAAACTTTTATCGTTAAAAACAATACATTGTAGCTTAAAATATTTGCCGCTTTTGTTAATGGTAATACTTGTTGTGGGAAGCGTGGTAAACAGTTCCAGCTTATTTTCATTTATGTGCGTATTAATAAAAAGATTAATGGGTTCAAATTCCGGAATAAGAAAAAAATCTTCGGCTGCAACGGACAGCTTATTGGAAATAATATTGATATATCGAATAAAATGATTATTGCTAAGAATTTTCTTCTTGTCTTTTGAGAAAAAGGCAACACCTTCGTTTAAAACAAACAAGTGATTGAATAATTTTTCTGATTCAAGAGCAAGTGAATCTTTGGTTTTTTTTAAATGATTATATAATTGTACAATTTCATAACTTATTTCACCAAGCTCATCTTTAGGAAAATTAAGCTCAGATTGAAAATCTTCACCACGGCGCACTTTTTTTACAAAATCTTTTAATTTAGTGATCGATTCAGCAAATTTTTTTGTGAGTAAATCTAAAATAATCCCAATAAGAACAAAAATACCTGCTATAAAGAGTAAAAAGGCATGTTCGGCTTTTAAGAAATTTTTAACCTGTATATCATAGATCACCGCTACCCGAATAAAATAATCATCAAAATATCGCGAGTAATAATAATATTTTTTTCCTGTTGTTGCCGATTCTCTAATGCTTGTTCCGTATTCCTCGTATAATGATTTTTGTACTTCGGGACGATAAAAGTGATTTTCCATTAAATTCAGATCATCTACCGAGTTATCGTATAAAACAACTCCATGTGAGTTGATAACAGTAAGCCTCGAATCGGGGCGCGGGATTATTTGTATTAGCGAATCTAATAAGTAAAACGAATTGTTGCTAAAAATATCATTTACCTGGATGTAATTATTACATATCTGAGTAATATTTTGTAATGTATTATCCAGTTGCCCAACCCGATACTTTTTTTCACGCGAGAACTGAAAGAAGATAATAATAAGAGTAAAAACGATGAATAAAGAGAAAAAATAGACAAATAATCGTTTCCGGAATGAGAACCTGCTGAACATCTTATATATTTATTAGCCTGCTGTAAATAAAAACTTTACAAACTTAGCTAATTTTTAAAAACGATTTAATACTAAAACATCGAATTGATCGATTTAACAATTATTTAATATTGCCTATTGCCGCCAGTTGTATTCTGCTTTTCTTAGCCTGTCCATTATTGCCTTTCCTATTCCTGTTTCTTCTACGGGTTCAGCTATAATGGTTTCGATCGTATCATCATCTTCAAAAGCATGCATTGCCTCAAACAAATGAACTGCATATTCCCTCAGGTCATTTGTTTCAGAAACCCTGATTATCTTTTGGTATCCTTCGTCTAGTTCGCCAGTAAAGGATATAAGCCCTGCTTTGCTTTTATCAATATCCAATTGTAAGTTGTTTTTATTTGCAATAAGCATCTTTTTCTTTGGGCTATAGTGAGATTTTAGCATTCCGGGTGCCGACATTTCTTCAATTTTTCCGGTCGTATCTATAGGAACTATTGTTTCAAGCTCTTCCTGAGTAATTAATCCATTGCGCAATAGTTGAAAACCTTTTTCGGTAAGCTTAATAATAGTTGATTCAATACCTACAGTTGTTCTTCCTCCATCAATAATGTAATCAACTTCCGGAAGTTGTTTTTTTACATGCAGTGCTGTGGTAGGACTTATTCTTCCAAACTTATTTGCACTGGGAGCAGCGATGGGGCATTTTGATGCTGATATTAATTCCAATGCAATTTTATTGGCCGGCATTCTGATACCAACAGTTGGTAAACCTGATGTAACAATATCAGGCACAATATTACTTTTGGGCAAAACCATCGTTAAGGGGCCTGGCCAAAACTTTTCTGCTAATTTGTAAATTCTTTTGTCTGTACTAATAATTAGTCTCTCTAAATCATTTAAACTAGAAATATGAACAATGAGAGGATCGAATGATGGACGTTCTTTCAGTTCAAAAATTTTGGTTACTGCAAATGGATTCAATGCGTTTGCTCCCAAACCATATACTGTTTCTGTAGGGAATGCTACCAGCTTACCTTCCTGAATATACCTTGCCGCTATTTGAATACTATTTGAAATTTGCATTATGTTTATGTTTAATGTATTGATAAAAAAACAATATACTCCCCAGAAGGCTCATAAAACCCGATAATAAAATAGCATAAAAATATGCTCCCGAAATATCGTATAGAAAGCCTCCAATGAACGGGCCAGCAATACCTGCAATCGCATATCCTAAAAATACATATGGATAGACAATACCCAAGTTGCTTAACCCGAATATATGGGCTGTTTCCTTGGCAAAAAGAACAAAATTACCACCAAAACCAAAACCTATCAGAAATGCAAGTAGCATATACGAAAAGTCGGAAAGAGCAATAATGTTCAGTAAAAATATAGCCACAGATTGAACCAGCAGAGCCATGAATATACTGATATTTGCACCTAGGTAATCGGCAATAAAACCCCACACTAACCTTCCTAAGAAATTTGCAAGCGCAAATAACGAAACTCCAACGACCAGATAATGCTCAGAAATATTACCTTGCCCTCCAATAATCTTTAAGTTCCCGATTATTAGTAAACCGGCAAATGTCCCTAAAAATATACCAATAAAAAGCCTTTTAAATAGTTTATGGCGAAGGTATTCAGTTATTTTTATTTCAACTTCATTAGGTTCAATTGATTTCTCAATAATTAAGTTTGAAACTAAAAAAATGATTATTCCATAAGAAGATCCAATAATTGCAAAGAGTTGCAGCACATCTTTTCCATTTAACAATATTTTTTCTGATATATCAGACATTAGTACTGCTCCAAGGCCAAATCCTGCGGCAGCAATTCCAGTAATCAGCCCTTTTTTTTGGGGGAACCATCGAACAGGTGTTGTTAAGGCTACCCAATATCCAAAACCTGTGGCTATGCCGGTTAAAATACCTATGCCCAGAAGTATATACAAGAAGTTTCCATTAGAGTAACTTGCAGTGATATTTCCAGTAAAAAATAAAAATCCTGAAAAGTATGCGATGTATCTAGCTTTGATTTTTTTTCCAAGCTGTCCGACAAAAATCATTGTTAGAGGAAACACGGCTATGATTGATCCAAAAATGATCTGAGCCTGAGATGCAGAAAAATTGTATTGGTTAATCAATTCAGATGCAATTATACTCCATGCGTATACACTACCTAAGCAAAGCATGATGATAAATGAAGCAACAACTGTTAGATATTTCTTCATGAATTTTTTTACTCTTTCAGCTTGTTTGATTTTGTAATTACCTGTTCTTTAAGATCATGCTTGTAATCTATTATTTTATTTCGTATAGTTTGATCCTTGGATGATATTATTTGAGCTGCAAGTATACCAGCGTTTTTAGCCCCATTGAGAGCAACTGTTGCAACAGGAACTCCACCAGGCATTTGTAAGATTGATAGCACCGAGTCCCACCCATCAATTGAATTGCTTGATTTTATTGGCACGCCAATAACCGGTAATGGAGATATTGCAGCTATCATGCCTGGTAAATGGGCTGCTCCACCTGCACCTGCAATAATTACATCAATACCTTTATGATGTGCAGTTGAAGCAAATTCGTATAACTTTTCTGGTGTTCGATGTGCAGAAACAATATCAATTTCATAACTAATTCCAAAAATATCAAGTATCTCGCCAGCTTCCTTCATAACCGGTAAATCAGAATCCGAACCCATTACAATGCTTACTAACGTTCTTTCCATGTTTTAACTTTTATCAATTGTTTTACTTTTTCGGCTTTTTTTAATGCACATTCCAATGTGGAAGATAATATGGTAATATGGCCCATTTTCCTGAATGGCTTTGTTATTTTTTTGCCATAAAGATGAATTTTAACTCCATCAATAGCCATGCTCTCAGTTAGTCCCTCGTATTTTACGGGGCCTTCATGATTTTCTTCTCCTAAAATATTAATCATCACTGAAGGCAGTTTAATTTTTGTACTACCAAGTGGGAGGTTAAGTATGGCTCGCAAATGTTGTTCAAATTGTGATGTAACTATGCTTTCAATGGTATGGTGACCACTATTGTGCGTGCGCGGAGCCATTTCATTTACAATAATTTCTCCCTTTGAATTAATAAAAAATTCGATGGCCAGCAATCCTTCCATGTTGAGCAATTCTATTATTTCGTTTGCAAAGTTAATTGCTTTTTCCGATTGTTCCACTGTAATCGAAGATGGACATAATAATTTATCCACCAGATTTGCTTTCGAATCGAACACCATTTCTACTACCGGGTAACATTTTATTTCACCCTTTCCGTTTCGGGCAGTAATTACCGATATTTCTTTCTGTATTTCAACTTTCTCTTCGACCACCGAAGCTCCAGGAAGTAGCTTGAATAAATCATTTTCATTATTTACAACAGCCACACCACGACCATCATATCCACCTTTTCGTAGTTTTTGAACAAATGGATATTTTATTTCTCCATTTTTAATTGCCTTTTGGATAGATTCTACTGAATCATAAAAACTAAAATCTGAAGTTGGGATACCATTTTTTTTATAAAACTCTTTTTGCAAACCCTTATCTTGTATCAATTCCAATATTTCAGGGTCGGGTGTTACTCTAAGCCCTTCTGACTTAAGCTTTTTTAATGCTTCTATGTTAACACTTTCAATCTCAAAAGTTAAAACATCAACCATTTTTCCGAATTGATAGACAGCATCGAAATCCAGATGGTTGCCTTTAATGTAGTATGATGCAATACTTTGGGCAGGGCAATTCTCATCATTGTCTAAAACATACGTTTTTATATCCCATTTGCTTGCTTCCTGGATTAACATTTTGCCTAGTTGTCCGCCTGCAATAATCCCAAGTTTTAAATTTGATGTTACTAATCTTTCCATTATTTTCTTTGTTAATGATGATGGTTAACGGACACAAACATCCATATTTTCGCAGATATGATTAGCAAAACCAACTCCCGCTTCCGTTTTTAGGTCAAAAGTTAGCTGTACCCCCAAATTTTTAAGTTCGCTTAATTCATCATAATAATTTGCTGTTGAAGCAATTACTCCACTAAAATTTATAGCGTTTAATCGTTTTATAGCATATAAGTTCGATTTGTGATCTTCCATACACAAAAGAACCATTTTAACCTGTGTGCTCTTAATTTTACTGCTCTGAATCTTTTCCCAAAATTCGCTGTCCGTTGCATCATCTTGTATTATATTTCGGCCTTCTTGTTTATTTTTTTCAACGACTTCTGAGCTATAATCAAGACCAAGAACTTTCTTTCCATATTTTTCATTGAGTTGATCGTAAACAGTAACACCAAAACGTCCCATTCCAAAAATCAGGATTTCTGCCTTGCCAATATCATAGGTTTGATCGTAGCTTAATCGTAATTGGGTTTCAAATTTTCTGAGTCTTTCCTTTATTAATACGAATAAGTTTAGCGCATTAGAGTTTAGGGGTGATGAAATTAAAAACGAAATGGATAATGCAATGGCTATAATTATAAGCCAGTCATTCGAAATCCATCCTTTTGTTACTGCTATGGATGCGATAATCAGCCCAAACTCGCTAAAATTAGCAAGGCTTAATGAAGTAAAAACCGAAGTTCTGGCTCTTAGCTTAAACCGAGTAAAGACTAAAAAATATAGAATAACTTTAAAATTAATGGTTAGTGCCAAGATCAATGCAATCACTAACATAGGCACAGTAGGCAGCCCGGAAAGCCCGATAGACAAGAAGAAGCCAATCAGGAATATATCCTTAAAACCCATCAGGTTATCTGCCATTTCTTTGGCTTTTTTATGATTTGCAATGAGCATACCGGCAGCAAGGGCTCCCAAATCGGGTTTTAAACCCGTTAGATAAAATAACTCTGCCCCAACAATAAAAGCCAGAAAAAACCCAAATAGTATTAACAATTCGCCATGCCCGGCATAATCCAGTATTTTTAACAAAACGGGCCGTATGGCAATAAATACAACTGGTATTGCTAAAGCCCATATGCTTGGCAAGTTGCCTGTTTCAAATACAAGAAAACCGACTGCAATCAAATCCTGAATAATCAAAACGCCTATGGCAGTAATGCCGTGTAACGAAGTGAGTTCTCCTTTTTCTTCAAGCACTTTTACGGCGAACACAGTACTGGAAAAGCTTAACGCAAAGGCAATTAATAAAGCGATTTTAAAATCGAACTGATTAAGATAAGTTATTCCTGTAAAACTTAGAATGTAAAACAGGCTTAAAATAACTGTTATAAAAAGAATCATCTGAATAATGGTACCGCCCCAGATTTCTTTTTTCACTAAATGCTTAATTTTAAGTTTTAACCCGATGGTAAATAACAGTAGCATAATTCCTAAATCGGAAATGTTATTAATTAATTCTCCCGATTCTGCACCCATAAATTTTAAGATAAACCCGGCAATCAGGTAACCAACCAAAGGAGGTAATTTAACCAAGCGGGCCAGAAAACCAAGTGCAAATGCTATTGTTAACCACAACGGATCCATAAGACTAGTTTTATTTAAAGAACATTTAATATTTTATCCATATCTTCTTCCGAAACATCTAATAAACCAGATGCTGGCAACCTTTTGGTCATTTCGATCCAGTTTACATCTTTCGAAAAAATTTCTTTGAAAATAGGTAAAGCTTCATGTATTCTATTATTATTCGCTAATGCTATTGCTTTCCAATATTTCATTTCAAGATTTTCAGGGAACATTTTTTCAGCTGCAGCATACTCTTTCAAAGCTTTTATCATATCGCCGTGTTCAACTGCTAAATCGCCATTGTTCATATGTTCGTAAGCCCTATGCACCTTTAATAGACGTTCCAGCTCCATTATTGGTTTTTCATGATCATCCACCCGAAGATTTATTTTTTTATCCAGCCATTCCTGCTCAACTTTATTTGTGTTGTAAACCAATAAAACAGCCGACTGCTTTCCTCGAATATCCCCACCTGCTTCCTGAGCTGCTTTTAGGGTTTCTACAACTCTCTCTGCTAATGGCAAATTAGATGTTTCTTTAAATGCTTTGGCCATCGCCGGAACGATTTGATCATTTAACATCATGTTAGCCTGAACCGAGAAATTCTTTCCGACTATATGACCTGCCGATTGTACACATTTATCGCCGGTATATGTAGCTATGTTTCCTTTTGTGTCAAGAAAAGCAACTTGTCTGTAAGCTCTGCCTTCATCTTTTAAGGTTAATATATCAAGAGCTTCGTTTGCAGTTTTACCTTCGGATATTAGTTTTAAACCATGAGGACCATAGGATGGATTCACAAAAGATTGAGTTGCTACTACTCCAATTCCTGATTTTCCCCAGGAAACTATTGACCCTACCGAAAACCAGTGGCTTTGCACGCCAATGGCCATTTCTCCGCTTGCTGTATCGATTGCAACAATTGAGAATGTATGTGCAAAAGGTTCGGATGCTTTGTATTGTTGACCACTTGCGCTATTAAATAATAAGCTTAAAAACAGACCAACAGGAATTAGAATTTGCTTGTACATATCTTAATGATTTTTTGGTTATTACTATGTTTTTTTATTAATAAGTGGTTGTCATGTTTTCATCAACGCAGATAATGTAATCGGCTTTGCCCTTGTTTTCTTCCGATAGCTTATTTGCATCAGCCTGACTAACTGTTGAGATGGTTAATATCTTCGCATCAGGTAAAAGTCTTTTTAAATACCACACAATTCCTTCGTAATTGTCGGAATGATAGGTTCCATGGTAATGGATGAATTTTGTTTTATTATTAAAATTTTCGGAGATAAAGAAAGCCATGGTGGCGTCTTTTATGGCCTGGGCTTTGGGAAAGTTTTCGCCGGCATGACCGCCCATCATGCTTAGCATGTTTTTATATCCGGGTAATTCAGGATCGTATTCAATTGGAAGTGGTGCAATCCACTGTTTTTCTTCATCGGTGAGTGTTTCTAAAACTTCAAACCCTTGCTTATAAACCATATTGGCATATCTTCTCGGGATATTGCTTGCAATAAAAGGCTGTTTGTGCATCTTTGCCAAATCAACCAGTGGTTTGTAATCTGTTTTAAAGTTGGGCCATAAACGGGCTAAGGTATCCAGCCCTTTATAATCAATACTATCTTTTAAATATAAATTTAATTCATCCTGATTATCAGCTTCAAACATTTCGGCACCAAATACCAAGGGTTCGCTTTGAACAATATCATAACTGATTTCGTATTGCAGCCAGTGCGCAATCGGATTGTTATGCAGTTCGCCAAAAAGAATTATATCTGCTTTTTGAATATCTTTTAATACTTTGTTATACTGCACTTTCTTCCCATTCCCATTAAATAACTGATAAGCTGTTTTGTTTTGGGCAGTAGCTGTAATGGCCAATAAACTTACGATTAGAACAATTGCTAATTTTTTCATTCTACTTTTTTTTACAATTTACTAAAAATAAATCTGCTAAATAATATTAAAATAATTATTAAACAAAGACTGATGTTAAATTAGAAAAACAATACACTGTTTTATGATCAGTTTTTATAACAAGCTATTAAGTAGAAATGTTTTTAAGGAATAATTTTTATGGCAGTAGATTTAAAAGAAACCCAAACATCGGAGTTTTCTTTAAATCTGAATTTGTTTAATGAATCATCGGAAATTACAACTGATAACTCAATGCCGATATCTACCAAAATTTCGTAATTACTCAAATAGGGAATAATCTGAGTTATTTTACCTTTAAAATGGTTCACGGCACTTGATTCCAGTTTTTGTTCAGATAAAATGATCTCTTCACCACGGATAATGATTTTGCCTTTATTCAGATTCTCTTTATTCGAAACACAGATTTCAAGCGTGTTATTTATTTGCGCTTTATTTTCATTAAAAACTGCGTGAAAAAAATTCTTAATCCCGGTAAAATTAGCTACAAATTCATTAGCTGGCTTTTGAAATACTTCTTTGGTAAGCCCTTTTTGTATTATTCTTCCATCGTGTATTACGGCAACTTTATTCGACAGGGCAATGGCTTCTTCGTAATCGTGTGTTACATGTAAAATGCTTACTCCACTTTGATTTATTTTCCGCAATAAATTTCTAAAATCACCTTTTAGCTGAATATCCAGAGATGCCAGTGGTTCATCCAACAATAAACACTGCGGTTTTGCAACCAGCATTCTGGCTAATGCTACTCGTTGCAGTTCTCCACCTGAAAGATTCCGGGTGCCTCTGTTTAATAAATGTTTAATATTTGCTAATTCGGCATACTCTGTAATGAGGGCTTCTTTTTCCTGATTTGATATTTTTTTTCCTTTCAGTGGATATGCAATATTTTGTTTTACAGTTAGGTGTGGAAAAACAGAATAATCCTGAAAAACAATCCCCACTTTTCTTTTTTGTATTTTCTGGTTGGTAATATCTTTGTTATCAATAAAAACCTGACCCGCTGATGGCTTTATTAAACCCGCGATAATTTCCAAAAGCACTGTTTTTCCAACTCCCGACTTTCCCAATAAAACATAATAATCTCCTTTTTCAAGTTCCAGGTTAATATGGCTTAACTTAAATGACCCTAACTGAACGGATATATCTTTTACTTTAAGCATCGGCAGTTTTTTTATTAACTGAAAATGTGCGCAAAAGAATAAAGAAAACCAAACAAACAATAATAAATACAACCGATACCGGCCGTGCATATTTTAATCCAAAGGCACCAAATCGTTCATAAATAAGTACCGGAGTTACCATTGGATGATAGGCAACAATAATTACAGCGCCAAATTCGCTTAAACCGCGGGCAAACATCATAATTAATCCTGATAAGATATTTTTCCAGGCCAAAGGCAGTGAGATTGTAAAAAATACCCGAACGGGCGAAGCTCCCAGGTTGAGTGCTGTTTTTTCCAATCGAACGGGTACATTTTCAAATCCGTCGCGGGCAGCGTTTATTAGAAAAGGAATACTGACAAAAGCCATTGCAAGGGCAATTCCTGCAGGGTGTCCAACAAAATTTAAACCCACCGACGAAGCTATTTTTCCCAGAACCGAATCGCGGGAAATAAAACCCAAAATGGCAATCCCTGCTGCTGAATGTGGAATTATTATCGGAATATCAATAATTCCGTTGATCACATTCTTAAACCCAGACTGCGTTCGTGCCAGGAAATAGGACAAAGGAATAGCTCCCACAGAAAAACCAATGGTGGCTAAAAAAGAAACCCGTAATGTTAACCAGATACTGTCAATTACTTCAGGATCTTTTGATGTTTCGAATATCTGTGTAGGGCTGGTAGCCAAAAACATACCCAGTAGCGGACTTATGATAAAAAGTAAAATAAGTCCGCCAATGAGTATGAATACAATATCAAAACTTCTTAGCCCGGTTTTGTACATGGTTTATTGTTCGTTGGCTGAAAAATATATGGCATTGATTCCTTTAATAGCACGATCGGAGAAAAAGTCACATGCAGGAAATAACCTGAAAATGCCATTGTCCTTTGTTTCTGGTCTGCAAACCAACAGCACTTCCGACTGATCGTTTCGGTTCATTATTTCGCTATAGGTAAAAACACCTCTGTATCCATCTTTAGCAACAACCAGAAAAATGCCTTCGCGAATATTTTTTTGATTGCACTCCACATATTCTGACATAACTTCTTTTAGCATAACTCCTGTAAAAGGCTGCGTTGAATGGATTCCCCTGCCGCGGCCATAAAATATGGTATGAAACTCTTCGATCTGCAAGTCTTCTGGATTTTCAGTTAAAGTGGTAAGGAGTTCGTTTTCCTTGTAAATATCGATGCTTGGCGAATAAAGTGGTTTTAACCCTTTCACAGTTTCAAAAGATTTAGGATATGATTTAACTGTAATTTTTACAGGATTCGAAATATTTCTTTCTGTAATTAAATCGCTTGCTAACACTAATTTGCTTTGTACAGGCAAAGGCCACAGATCATTTGTTTTTGAAGGCACAATACGCATTACACGAGTGGCAATCATGATTTCTTGCAAGTGATTGGGATAAAAAATTTCTCCCCAACTAATATTTACTTTTTCGCCCTTATCATTTTCGATTTGAACATATAGATCAATTATTGGGTTAAATTCATCCTTATTTTTCTTATTTAGTTTGATATGATTCAAGATGTCGTAAAGAGCATAACCGTCATATCGATAAGCTCCAACAAACTGATCGCCGTTAGGTGATAAAAGCGTTTCTTTAACAATAACACTTCTTACCGGGATTTTTGAAAAATCCACGATGCCGGGATTCTCGATTTCGCCATCAACACTAACTTGCTGAACTTGTAAATTGTAAGTTTCTGCATTGTCGTAAAAGTCGTTGGTAGCATCGACTGTATCTGCAATAACTGATCGTAAATAATTATTTTCTGTTATTGTGTTGGAATTTTTTACATTACACGATGTAATCATCATTCCAATAATTGTTATAAAAATAAGTTTTTTCATGTTTTATTATTTAGGATTAAAATTTAACTCCAATTTCTGCCGTTAAGAATCTGCCGGGCGAAACAGCCCCTTTTCTATCATAAAATTTTTTATCAAAGATGTTCTGTGCATTCAGATTTACAAAGATTCGGTTAAATGATCTGGATAATTTAATATCGACAGTTGTAAATGCAGGATACTGATCATCCAGTATAATTTCATCTATTTCGTTCAAATCATTAACCCATCGATCGCCCATGTATTTGGCAGTTACACTTGCATTTACTATTTTATTTCGCCAGTTTATTGAAAACGACCCCATGTGTTCCGGCACATCCGATAAAAATTTATTTGTCAGATCAACAGGATCATCAGTAAAGGTTTTATAATCTTTAATTTGCGAATGTGCATATGCATAGTTGGCATTTAAAATTATGTTGGATGTAATGATGTAATTCACTTCAAATTCAAGTCCGTAAATCTGAACTTCTGAAATGTTCGACGCTTTTATAATTGGCCGAAGTCCATATCCCAGATCAATTGAGTCGCCCGTATTTACATAATACATAAAATCATTTCCAATTGAGTAAAACGCAGATAATGATGCCCTTACTTTATTAAAGAAACGCATATCGGTTCCAACTTCAAAGTTATCCAGATATTCTGGCTGCAATGTTGGGTCGGCAACTTTAAATCCGCCTTTTATTCTTCCCGAACGGCACATATCGTCCAGGACTGCAGGTCGGAAACCTTTTCCATAACTGGCGTAGATTCTGTAATTTTTGTTAAACTCATACTGAACTGAGAGTTTTGGACTAAAAGCTGTCCAGGTATCTTTTGTTAAGTTTTCGTTATGGTAGGAGGTCATAAATGTAGTTTCGGAAGTGGGAGTTTCAATTTCAAAAGCGCCATCGAAAAAATTGGCATAATCGAATCGCAATCCTGCAATTACCTTAAGTTTCTCATTAAGCAAGTTTATTTCATCTTGTAAGAAAAAACCGAAAGTATTCATTTTACCACGATTGTAAACCACATCAGTTGATGTGTAATATACATCTTTGGCGTTAACACTTCCTTGTTTTAGGTCAATACCTGTTGTGATAATCTGGTTTTTGAAATTGTATGACAATGATGATAGTGCACCTAAATCCGTTCTTTTTGAAAGTACTTTGTAGAAAGTGTAATCATCCTTAAACCATTCGCTAATTCGTTTATAATCTTCGTTAAGATAAAAAAGATTAATATTCCAGCTTAAATTATTTTTAGCTCCATAGTATTTTGCTCGAATATGGTAGGTGTCGTGTTCGCGATTATTACCTTCGGGTTGATATACTTTTTCTCCTGTTGCACGATCATCATCATAATATAACATACTTAGTTCAAAACCATTATTGGCATTAATTTCATAACCTAACTTGGCGTTCGCTCCCCATTCCATTAAATCCGATTTAACAATATAAGGATTTGCTAATTGATCGGCTTCTGAAGCAGTAATATAACCATCACTTTGGCGGTAAAACGAATTTAAATTCCAGTAAAAACCTGTACTGGTATTCTCTGAAAGTTTTCCTGCCAGGCTTAATTGTCCGCGCATTGTATTATAGGTACCATAATCAACACTTGCTTTACCCTGAAAATTTTCTGTTGGTTTTTTGGTTATAATATTGATAGCTCCACCCATTGCATTACTACCATATAATGATGAGCCTGGGCCTTTGACAACTTCAATCCGATCGATTAAGTCGGTATTTAAAAGATTCCAGTTTACAGATCCACCGTCAGACTTATTGGTAGGAATTCCATCGATCATAACCAAAACTCTTCCTTGTTCGCCGCCATTTAAACCGCGCATTGTTACTGTGGTTGAATGCGTGTAAATGCCAAAAGAGCGCCCTAAATTAACACCTGGAATCAACGATAATAGTTCGTCGGTGCTTTGGGCGGGTAAACTTTCGATTTGTCGTGGCGAAATGAGATGAACCCGCGAAGGAATATCTTTTATGTAGTTTTCAGTTTTGGTTGCAGTAATAATTACATCATCAGCTAAGTAATTTGATTTGGATAGTGATATCTGTATGTGAAGATCTTCATCAGGTCTTAATCGAATGGCTTGCTTATGGCTTATGTATCCTACAGATGATATGGTTACAGTGTATTCTCCTTGTTTCAATTTTTGAATAGCGAACTCACCTTTTTCATTACTCACAGCACCCATGCTGTTTCCCAGGCTAATGTTAGCAAACTCAACAGGCTTATTGCTGTCCGAATCTAGTATTGTGCCAGTGAGTTTTGATTGAGCTAATATTGTAGTTGAAAGTGTAAATATAAGTGCTAAAAGGCTAATTGTATTTTTCATGATCTGCTAAGTCTATTTCTGAATTTTAATAGCGATTTCTATGGATCCGGTATTGACTTCATCAGCTCGGATTACTTTAATTAATCCGTATTTACCCTGATCTGTTTTAAAAGGAATGATTTTTCCGGTATAGCAGAATTTGCATGTGCCACTTGTGCTGCTTGGAATATATCCGTTTACAAGTAAACTGTCGTTTTGAGCTGCGTCAAATTGTTCTACAGAAATCAAATCGTTATCGGTGGTTCTATAGTCGTATAAAACAGAATTCTTAACAGACCAGGAATTAATTTCAGGATAATTTTCGCGAGCCGTAGTATACGAAGGACAAGATAAGGTAGGAGATGATGTGCCTGAGCTTAAATAATAATAACTAACCAAATCAACTAAAGGTTCATTCCCCGTAATATTCGATGCATTGTAAGCTATTCCTGAATTTAAATCAAGGTAATGGGGTAGTTCGGTGTTCTCCTGGTAACCAATGGTAACCGAAGGGAAATAATCAATTTCTTTATAAGCACTTCCTTCGCCCAGGTTAATAACAATACTGGCCGATGCAGTGTCGCGATGATCATTCATTATGGAGAATGTCCATATTTCTTGTTCAGCCGGGCTTTTGGTAAACGAAACGGTTGTATCTAATAAACCACTGGTTTCGAACATACCTTTATCTATTTCGGTTATAAGATTTGTTCCAGTATTTCTTTTTATGGTGAGATTGGTAATGGAAGCACCATCAGCATCTGCCAGAATTCCAAATACCAGTTCGCCACCAACCGGAACAGATGCATTGTTAAGTGTGTACTCTGTACCTGTTTTTAGTGTTACGGCCGGATGGGTTTCTGATAAATCTTCCTTGGTACAGGAACTAAATATGAAATGGAATAACAAAGGAATAAAAAAAAGTCTATACACTTTCATTATCATAAATTTTATAAAGGGGCGTTCCCTCTGGTTGATTAGAAGTATATAAACTTAATCGGTTAATAAATGCTTATTGTATAGCGCAATAATGAATATACAATAAGCATTTTTGTAAAAAGAACACCCCTTAGTGATCTTTTATTTTTTAAGAATATAAGTAAATGTTACTGAGCCTTTTTCGCCTTGTGTCACAGCATCAACTTTTAACAAACCCTGATAATTATCTTCAGTTTGGAAAGCATAAATATGGCCTGGTTCTAATAGTTTAGCTTTTCTTTTTGGGTTGTCAGCATCAAATAATGTATCAATAGCTTCACTTTCTAGAGTTAATTCGGCAAACATTGTAGCAGTAAAAACCGTTTCATCAACTTGAGTAAACCAGGTTGTATCTTGAACGGTCCATGTTGCAGGATCGTAAGCAGCATCAAAAAT
>CAYVEW010000034.1:0-10097 GCA_964450375.1 uncultured Bacteroidales bacterium | reverse complement strand
CCGTGTTAAAAATAGGTTCAACTTTTGGATCATCGTCCTCGTCGCACGCAACAAATACAGAACCTGCTACAAACAGTAATGCGAATAAATAAAAAAGCTTTTTCATAGTTTAATTAAATTTAAGTTTAAAATATTTATTGATATGTAAATTCTAACATAACGCTTGCAAAAATAATATGCTATTCGAATTTTCAAATAGCTATTTATAAAATTATTTAAAATATTTTTTTAAAGATTCGGGTAAATTGGTTTTATAATTTGGATGAACTTTACGTATAAATGGCTGGCCATTTTTTTCCATAATTTGTTTTCCACCATTTTCAGATAAGGCATATTGCAGAAATTTTTCTGCCAGTTCTTTGTTTGGCGCATTATCTAATATGGTTATTCCATATACCATGGCTTTCCCTGTTTGTGTTATGGTTGTCCCCGGTTCTTTGCCTACAATATCAGTACTTACTGTTTTATAAAACTCATTATAATCAGAATTCTTAAGATTGATTGAATCGGGCAAAATAACATATTTTAATTGATGTTGTTCGGCAACTGATCGGTATAAAAATATATAGTCAATAGCATTTGATTCCAGTAACGCAATTAAGTCAACTTCTTTTGGCCGAATGTATTTAGTATCTTTTGTTTTAATCTTCTCACTTAATCCATCTATTTTATAATATTTCTCAGCTAACTGTGTTGTTAAAATGGCCCTATATCCGCAAGGATCAGAGTTTGGATCAGATCTTCCAAAAATTACATCATCTCTTAATAAAATTTCGTACCAGTTTTTATCATTCATTATATCGGAGTATTTTGAATCATCGTGGTAAACGATAGCCATCTCGTTACTCGCAAATTGAATATTCCAGCTGGCATATTCAGGAATTAACATCTGATCTATTACAGCATAATCGGCAGAAGCCATCATATCGCATTCTTTTTTCAGGTCTGTTATTTTTCGCGCACATTGCACACTTCCAGCAGCTTCCAGTAAAATATGCACATTGGGATTTTCAGCTTCGAATTTTTCTTTCATTTCTTTAAATGGAACTGAAAGGCTTCCGGCATGAAAAATTATTAGTTGGTCTTTTTCAGATGTTGGATTTTTACAACTCTTGAACCCAAATATGGCTATAAATATCAGAAAACCTAAAAAGTATCTTTTCATTAATTATCAATTTATGTCGATATGCAAAAATACACATAACGATTAAATAATAAAATGATTTACATCATAGAATCTTTTGTAATAGATTATTCCGATACATTTAAAATGATTCCTACTGTAGGAATGGTTTCAATTTTTATATTTTGGTCATGATTTAGGTGTCGGCGTAGTTTTGAAACAAAAACATCCAGGCTGCGGCCAATAAAGTAGTCTTTTTCTCCCCAAACTTCCTGCATAAGGTCGTCGCGCGATACAATATTGTTTTTGGATCGGGCCAAAATAGCCAGAATTTTTGTTTCTTTTGATGTTAAGCGCTTGGAATCATTGCCTAATTTAAGTTCCATGTTACCCGTATCAAAAAGATATTGCCCTAATTGATAAATCTCTTTTGGGTCATCTTTTATTTCTGTACCAACACGTTTTAATATCGATTGAATCCGGAATAAAAGCTCATCTTCGTCGAATGGTTTGGTAACATAATCGTCTATTCCAATCTGAAAGCCCCTTATCTTATCGTCTTTCATGGAACGGGCGGTTAAAAATATAATGGGTACATTCTTGTTTTGTTTCCTGATTTTTTCGGCAAGGGTAAAACCATCCATCTGGGGAAGCATTACATCCAGAATGCAAAAATCGAATTCGGAAGATTCAAAGCCCTTTAATCCCGAAATTCCATCGCGGTAAAGCTTAACATCGAAATGATTCGATTCCAGAAACTCAAGCAATAAAAATCCCAGGTTGGTGTCATCTTCGACTAATAATATTTTGGTTTTGGCTTTTTGCATCATGCTAATTCGTTACAATAGGGTAATTTAATAATAAAACGGGTTCCTTTTCCCGGTTTGCTTTGAACTTCTATTTTGCCTTTAAACGATTCAATAATTGCTTTTACAGTAGATAACCCAATTCCAAACCCTTTTACATTATGCAGATCGCCGGTGGGTACGCGATAATATTTTTCGAATATTTGGTTCAGGTGCTCCGACTGTATTCCAATTCCATTATCTTCAACTTCAATATAAATATGATCGGATTTATGATAAGTTGTAAGATTTATAATTGGTTTTTTAGTACAGTATTTAATAGCATTATCAATTAAATTCGAGATGGCCACCTGGAATTGTTCTTTATCGGCACTTACAGTGCATAAATCGGATAATCTTGTATATTCTATCGATCCGTTCATTTCTTGCAACTGAACCTGGTATGAATCAACCGTGCACTGAATCAAGTTACAAATATTAATCGTTTCGCATGTATTATTCTGCCCGTTCTCTAATCGTGCAATATCGAGTAAACCTTCCACTCTGTTTTTAAGTTTTTTGTGTTCCAACTTAATAATGCCTGAATACTGTGCAAGTTTGGAATCGTATTTCACCAATTCGCTTTTAGAGATCATGCTATTGGCAAGAGCAATGTTAGTTATTGGGGTTTTAAACTCGTGGGTGATATTGTTTATAAAATCGCGCGTGTTTTTGTAAAGTCTTTTTTCGCGGTTATAATATTTCAGGATCAATAAAAACGAGATGCTAATTACGATAATCAGTAATATGGAGCTTATAAAAAGAACGCCAATTTGTGCAGCTATAAAATCACTTTTTTTGGGGAATCGGATTTTTAGTTCCACTGCATTTTGCAACAAAACACTTTCCAGGTTTTCCGAAAAATAGGTTTTTTTACAAACATTAAAATCAGCATCTTTCCGTGTATCGACAATATCGAATTCGTAGGATGTGTTAATGTTGTAAATTTCAAGTGCTTTTTTAACGATCGAATCTACTTTTACCCATTCTATTTGGTTGTACATCGCATTATAACAGGATGTAGTTCCCCCTTTTCCGATGCAGCTGGCTACCTCGTTGCAGATGGTTTCATCATCGGCCAGATTTTCAACAATCATTGCCATGGCAAGTTTAACGCTATGGTTAAATTGCTTTTCCTGAATATTGGCTGCTTTTACAATCCAGTAAAACTGAATGGCAACCAAAGCAAGCAAGCTTACAAAGGTTATTATAATGATACTTTGTTGTAATCTTTTGTTTTTCACACAACAAATTTAGCCATAAAATCTGTTCATTATTGAATTATTAACATCACATTAACACGAATTAACCTCGCAGTAACTTCTTTCGGGTATCTCAATTGTTACATTTGTTGTAGAAATTAGTAAAAATTAAAAATAAATTATTATGAAAAAGATTTTAGCAGTATTATCAGGAGTAGCATTTATTACATTATTAACATTGTCGGTAAACGCACAAGATCCTCAGAAAAAAGAATGTGCAACAAAGGCCAAAACTGAAAAATGCTCAACTGAAAAGTCAAAAGAGTGTCCAAAAGCTTGTGATAAAAAAGCTGATGATAAAAAAGCAGAAGCTAAAAAAGCAGAAGAGAAAAAGGGTGAAAAGAAATAATTTAATTATTATGTAAGTTAGGGTTTAAGAGAGTTCATTTAGAACTCTCTTTTTCTTTTTCTTCCTGTGCTGCAAGCTCCTTTACCTCCTAAAATTCCCCAACCGCCACTTCCGATTAAAAAACCGAAAGCATACCATGCTCCGTTGTTATTTTGGGCATAAACTGTAATATCGTCGCGAAATAGCATAGCTACTAAATCGAAGGGGGCAATTATACCGTGCAGTAAACCACCCCAAAATCCATAGGTCTGACCTTCTAAACAAGCATCAACAACTTCTTTGTTGGCGCATCCAGAAATTATTACGATTGCAATTAATGACAATACTATAAATTGTGTTTTTTTCATGGGTTTAATTTTTTATTTGTAGATAGGAGTAAATTTCAACCTTGCATTTTTAAATCTGATGTGTACTATTTATATCTTATGATGAATCTTTAATCTGTTTTGGTAATCTTTTATGGTTTCTATGACTTCGTTGATTAACTTTTCATCAGATGATGAAGGCTTATTTTTTGTTGCATTTTCTTCGAGAGCTTTATTTAAACTTTCGAGAGCTTTGGTAAAATCAAGCATCCACCAGTAAGCAATGCCCATATTATAATAAAGCATTGTAGAAATATCTTCGTTAATCCGGGCTTTATTATTACTTGATGATTCCTTTAATGCTGATTTCCAAATTTCAAGTGCATTGTTTAGTTCCGCATTAATTCTTTCCTGATTAGAATTTGATGAAATCATTTCAAACGCTTTCTCCATATGTAAAACTGCAGATTCTAAATCGGAATAATCTAGTTTTCTGCCTTTGCCTGATGCAAGCTTAATTTTGGCAGATACATTGTAATAGGAGAACCTACTTTGTATGATATCTTGTATTTCGTTTAAAGCTTTTTGGTCGCATTTGTTTTTAATATCATTCATTAGATTATTTCTTTCAGTATCGAATTTAGCATCTAGTTCAGAAACCGAATAGGTCCATTTCCCAAAATCATCATGTATTATTTTTTCGTCATGCAGTATTTCTTGTTCATAGATAATTTCACCATTGTTGGTTTCAAGAATTAATTTTACAGGATATGTGCAAGATAGTTCGTAGTAGTAGCCAGTTACATTTGCTCCTTTGTTCACATTATAAACATCATCGCTTATGAGCTTTTTATTTAAATCAAAATTACCAAACTCGGCTTTTACTAAAAGATCTTCGCCTTCGTTAACTTTTTCATAGCCATGTAGTTTTAAGTACTTATTGTTAAGTTTATCAATATCTGTATTTTCAAGGGTAACATTCATTTCTAAAACCGGTTTGTATGTTTTGATATGTTCGTTTAGAGGCTGTAGGGGAAGTTGCAGGTAACTTACTTTTATTTTATTCATGTTTGCTTTCTGAGCGAATGTATTTAAATTAAATAAAGTAAGAAGTGTTAAAAGTAGGATTGTAACATTGCGTTTCATGGTTTGAGTCTTTAGAAGATAAAGAAATAAAGTTAAGAAAATAACGTATCATGTCAAAAGATTTAAATGATGAATTATTTATGCTTTCATATACAAGCGACTGTCATTTTTAGTAAATTGCTTTAAATTTTAATACAACTAATTATGCCCTTAAGTAAAAGTGGTGAATATTTACGCCAGGTAATTATAAAAGCTATAGAAGATCAAATTATTACGCCCGAAGAATATGACGAGATTATTACTATTTCTTTGGAAGATGGACATATTGATCATCAGGAAAAAGCGCTGTTATCCGAACTGCAGAAAATGATTGAGAATAAAGAGATCAAATTCAGAAAAAAGTGATCTTAATCTGTGAGTAAATTTCGTTATAGCTTAATTAAGTAGAATGAACATTTCTATTCTTTAAGCTTATTTCCAATTTTATAAGCATCTCCAATTTTTTTGCCTATTGTGCGATATTCTTTGGCTCCCGAAATATAAACCAGAGGGTTAACTGCATCAATATCAATTGTACCCCAATGGTGAATATCTTTTATTTTGTTTGTATCGATATGTGTTTCTACTATTTCTCCCACAAAATGATTGCTTGTGCCAATAATTTTCGATTCAACTAATTTACACTCTAAATTTAGTGGGCATTGCTTAATTATTGGGGCACTTACTACCGACGATGGTAGTTTTTGCAAGCCTGTTTTTTCAAATTTATCGATATCTTTTCCTGAGGTAATGCCACAAAAATCGGTTTCAGTCATAATTTCTGCAGTAGCAATGTTTACAGTAAATTCTTTGTTTTTAAGAATCTCTTCACCGGTAAATCCTTTAGTTCCAACCGAAATTCCCAAGGTGGGTGGTTTGCTGCTTAAAATACTTATCCAGGCGATGGTTGCAATGTTTGCTTTTTCCATGGTTCCTGTTACAATTAATACGGTTGGTAAAGGAAATAATATGCGTTGTGGCCCAAGTTTAGTTTTCATAATTAATATAAATCTTTAATATCATGATTAATTTCTTTGGAAATTCTATCGTTTGTGGGGTAGAAAAATCCGAGAATTGCAAATCCGGCGATTGCTTCGGCTATAAAAATATAAGATCCGCTAAGTAAAAAACACACAATAAAAAAGAATGTGGTGCTTTCAATAGTTGCTGAACGAATAATTGATGCTTCACGGTATTTCTGAATTTTCCCCAAAAGGTCGAACGCTTCAATATCTTTCATTCTTTGTTTAAAGACAACTGCACCGGCAGTAATACTAATAATCCCTAAAACATTCGAAGCAATAAACAACAATTTCGATTCAAAACTATTTGGGTCAAAAGCAAAGTTTCCAACAACCGTGTTGATGTAAACCGAAATGATCAAAAAAAAGAAAACTCCCAACATGAATGCTGTATGTATAATTTTTATTGATTTTAGGTCCTGTTTTAAATTTGTGCTCATATGTTAACTATTCTTAAGAGAAGCTAAGATAGTAAAAATGTACCTGACGATGAAAAAGCCAAACAGCAAATCTTATTGGATCGTTCAGAAAATTAATTTATTTCTTTTACATCTTATGATTTAATAAACAGCTCGTTGTATTAAATGATTTTGAAAATAGTTCGGATGCATTAAAAAAGGTATCTTTGCCGAATATATGAATACATAGAGAATAATACATGAAGTTTACAGAATTTGGTTTAAACGAAAAGGTGATGGAAGCCATTTCGTATATGGGTTTCGATGACGCCACTCCCATTCAGGATAAAGCGATTCCTGAAATAATGCAAAGCAAAGACCTGATTGCATGTGCACAAACAGGAACAGGAAAAACGGCTGCTTTTATTTTACCTGTTTTACATCAATTAATAAATTCAAATGCATCTGCTGTAAAGGTAGTAATCATTGTGCCAACACGCGAATTAGCTTTGCAAATTGACCAACAGATCCAGGGATTTTCTTATTACACTTCGGTTAGTTCGTGCCCGGTATATGGTGGTGGCGATGGAATCGATTTTGAAACCGAACGTAAGGCTTTGCTGGGTGGTGCAGAAATTATTGTTGCTACTCCGGGAAAACTTATATCACATTTAAAAATGGGTTATGTAAAGTTCGATGATGTGGAATACTTAATTCTCGATGAGGCTGATAAAATGCTCGATATGGGATTTTACGAAGATATCCAAAAGATTATTTCGTTTATTCCGAAAAAAAGGCAAACGCTTATGTTTAGTGCCACGATGCCACCAAAAATTCGAACACTGGCTAGTCAGATACTCACAAAACCTATCGAAATCAGCCTGGAACTATCAAAACCTGCTGAGGGCGTGTTACAAGCATCTTATTTGGTATACGACCAGGATAAAACAGCTTTAATTAAACACTTGATTGCCGATAAACCTGAATATGATAGTATCCTGATTTTTACATCAACTAAAAGTAAGGTAAACGAAATAGTTCGTGGATTAAAAACCCGAAATTATAGTATTGAAGGTATCTCGTCGGATCTGGAGCAGCAAGAGCGCGAAGAAGTGCTTTCGCGTTTTCGGTCAAAGCGAACAAGGGTTTTGGTAGCTACTGATGTAATTAGCCGTGGGATTGATATTAAGGATATTAATCTGGTAATAAATTATGATATTCCGCAAGATGCCGAAGATTATGTACATCGCGTTGGAAGGACAGCACGGGCAAAAACAACCGGAATAGCCATTACCCTGATTAATGATCGCGATATGTTGAAGTTTAAAAATATCGAAGAGTTAATTGGAGCTGAAATTGTTAAAATTCCTGTTCCTAAAGAAATAGGTGATAGTCCTGTGTGGAACCCAAAACCACAACGAAAATTTAAAAAACAGAATTTCAGGAGAAAAGGAAATAAGAGGAAATAAAAAAAGCTTGTCGTTTTCGACAAGCTTTAATAATGGTAAGTTTAAATGCAAATATTATATAACTTTTACGTTTACTGCGTTTAATCCTTTTTTACCTTCTTGTAATTCAAACTCTACTTGATCACCTTCGTTAATCTCATCGATTAAACCTGATACGTGTACAAAATGTTCTTTGTTTGAATCGTCTTCTTTAATAAAACCAAAACCTTTTGTTTCATTGAAGAATTTTACTGTTCCTGTGTTCATTCTAAATTTTTTTTATTTAATTAATTACGCGACAAAGTTAACACAATAAATTGGTATCCAAACATATTTTTGATTTTTTTTCTAAATTTCGCAAATTTATTAAACTTTAAAGAATATGGGGTTTAACCAGGTGTAAACAATAAGCTTGCAAGAATATACTCACAAGCTTATTTACTAAACCCTGCCATTTGCAGGCACCTAATTAAACTAAAAGAAGACTTTTAAAAGGCAAACTTGATACCTTGCGCCAATGGTAATTCTTTGCCATAGTTTATTGTGTTTGTTTGTCGGCGCATGTATGCTTTCCAGGAGTCGGAACCCGATTCGCGTCCGCCACCGGTATCTTTTTCTCCACCAAATGCACCACCAATTTCTGCTCCGGATGTTCCACTATTTACATTAGCAATCCCACAGTCTGAGCCTACTTCGCTTAAAAACTGCTCGCTTTCGCGCATGTTCAGTGTAAATAAGGCCGATGATAATCCTTGTGGAACACCATTGTTTAATTCAATGGCTTCGTCGAAGGTTTTATATTTAATTAAATAAACAATGGGAGCAAAGGTTTCTTCCTGAACAATCTGGTAGTGATTCTGGGCTTCGGCAATAGCCGGCACCACATAATTTTCCGACTCGTATTTTTCGCTTTCCAACGCATAACCACCGAAAAGCAATTTGCCACCTTCCTTTTGTACTTCCTGCACCGCATTTAAAAATGCACTAACCGAATGCTTATCAATAAGCGGTCCTACTAGGGTATTTTTGTTTAATGGATTTCCAATCTTACACACAATCTGCTTATATGCATGTACTAAACGTTCCTTTACCTGTTCGTACACTTTTTCGTGAACAATAACACGACGGGTCGATGTGCATCGCTGACCTGCAGTTCCGACTGCTCCAAATACAATCGAAGGAATGGCCATATCTAAATCGGCCGATTCGGATACAATAACTGCATTGTTACCGCCTAACTCCAGAATTGTTTTTCCTAAACGGGCACCTACAATTTTTCCAACACGTTTCCCAACGGCTGTTGAGCCGGTAACGGAAAATAAGGGAATTCGTTTATCTTCTAAAAAATTATCACCTAAAACAGAAGATTTTGCAATGATTAAACTGAAAACACCTTCAGGAACATTATTATTTTTCAACACTTTTTGAATAATGTTCATGGTTGCAATGGCTGATAGGGGTGTTTTTGAGCTTGGTTTCCAGATAACCACATCTCCGGCTATGGCTGCAAGCATAGTGTTCCAGGCCCATACAGCTACCGGAAAGTTAAACGATGTAATTAGTCCCACTAAACCTACCGGATGATACTGATCGTACATCCTGTGATTTTTACGTTCCGAATGCATGGTAAAACCATTTAATAAACGCGACTGTCCTACAGCAAAATCGCATATATCAATCATTTCCTGCACTTCTCCTAACCCTTCCTGGTATATTTTACCCATTTCCAGGGTAACCAGTTTTCCAAGATCTTCTTTGGCTTCACGCAAGGCTAAACCTATTTGACGAACAATTTCTCCACGCTTGGGAGCAGGAACTTCACGCCAAACTTTAAATGCTTCCTGTGCTTTTGCGATTACTTTTTCGTAATCTTCCAGCGTGGCATTTTGCACTTTCGCAATTTCCTTTCCGTCGATGGGAGATTCTGAGCTTGTTACGGCACCTTTAACATCGTACCATTCGGTTCCGGTTGTAACACCTTTGTTTATGTCTTTTATTCCTAATCTTTCTAATAATTCTTTCTTGTTAATTTCTGTAGTAGTCATTTTATTATTTTCTTTTTGTTACATCGTCTCGTTCATAATCGGGACAGTATAAGTGTTAATTGAGTGAAATACCATCCTTCGAAATCCCGAAAGATATCGGGATCAGGATGATGTTATTTTTTAATCTTCCATAAAAGGATATTTATAACTAATTGGTGGAACAAATGTTTCTTTT
>CAYVEW010000033.1:0-29876 GCA_964450375.1 uncultured Bacteroidales bacterium | reverse complement strand
AGAGCGTTAAATCAGACTGAACATATTCAATTCCTTTTATATAGTAATTCTTTGAATAGTTATAATTCAAATTATCGAAATACTCAACAGAAAAGCGGGGTTGAATTCCACGAATGTATTTTCCTTCGCTAAAGTCCAAAGGAATATAAACATCGGCTTTATAGCTATATCCAACATCTGTTTGGGGAACCCAAACATCATCGTTGATTATTTGTACTTGTTGCTCATTTCCGTAGTTTGCGCTAATTGAGAAAACAGGATATTGCCCTTTTAAAACGATAGAAGAAGAAACATAGTGCCGGTTATTTTTGTAGGCATATCCGAGAATGGCTTCCGTTGTGCTCAGCTTATTCTGCGATAACAACATTAAACCAGGATATAAATTATCTTGAATCTGCAGAGGATTTTTTAAAATGCTGCTTACCGAAGAGCTTTCGTAATTGTAATAAAATGGCACCCAACTATGGAAATTGAACAGATGCAAAGCTTTTCGATATGGCTTTACCTGATAATCTTTTAGCTGATGCGCATTTTCATTCGTAATATCTGATTCCTGCCTTGTAAGCTCTTCGGCAAGTTCGTATGTATAAAATTCCTTTGAAGTAAGCTTTTTCCACAAAGCCCTCTCAATTGGTATTTCGGCTATTCTGAATCCGAGCGAAGAATACTCGTTAATGATCAGATTATTGCCGGTCGCATCGATATCAAAATCAGAAATTCCAAATCTGGAGTTGCTAAGCTGGTAGATTTCCCGACTAATTTGGTCGTAAACAAAAATATTGTCTGTACCATTCAATGTTGAATGAAAATAAATTTTATTCTCGAAAGGAACAATTCTTTGTATATCGCCTTGCTCGAGTGAAAAAACTATAGACCACGATTCGGAATCCAGATCATATTCGGCAATTCGTTTGCCATTTAAGCTTGTTTCAATTACTAAAATCTTTTTGTTGTCGTCTGTCCATTGCGGGCGAGCAATAAAAACATCATTTCTAGCGTCGATTTTTTTAATAACCTGGCCAGTATATGTACTTAAGATAACCAATGAAGCTTTGTTTGTTTGATCTATTTCCACCACGGCTATTTCTGATCCGTCTGAAGTTAAATCGGGGCTGAAATATCTGCTTTTTTCAACAATTGTAAAATCTGTTTTTGTTTTAATGTTGAATAGTCGGATATTGTTGAACTCTCTGTTTTCCCAACGGATATCCGATTTATATTCTGCCCAAACCAATAAATTCTCTGCATACGAAAAATCATCAGAAATAACATATCCCGGCTCAAATAAAACATATTCAGATAACCTGTTTAATAATACAAATTGTGGAATATGCGATTTCCCTTTTTTTAAAGCCAACACCTTATCGCCATCTATATAAAGTGGATTCAAATAATTTTCATACTCAATGATCTGATGCTTTTGAAAAAAGTTGATTTCACTCTTTTGATAACTATTACTTTTCCAAAGACTATCCAGATAATACATGGTTTGATCAAATAAATCCTTTTGAGAGATTCCGTAATGCTTTTTTAATCCACGATAGAAAGCAAAAGTAGTTGGCAAGAGCGTGTATGAATTTTTTGCTACATGATTTTCGATCGTACTCCAGGTTTCCGGGCCATATGCTTTCCGGGCAAACGCAGTAAGCTGGTATCCCAGTTCATAATGGTCCGGAACATAATCCCGGTACGATCCGAAGAGCATCTTATCGAATGAATATTTCTGTTCGTCGCTTAGTAAATGTGTTTTTATTCCACGATGAAAAGCAGGCAACCTTCCTCTTCCATATTTTGAAAAAGCCGTTTCGGTGCTCACGGCATCGCCTTCGTAATACCACAAAGGCAGTTGCCCGGCCACTAAACCTGTTGCCTGCTGGCCAAAAACAACCGAAAGAATTTTTGTGATTCCCTGGTTGAGCTTGTCGATTTGAACCACATGGCGCAATTCGTGTATGCACAAATGTTCAATCCAGGGGTCGGGATACATGTCGGGCGAAGGAGTTGTATAAAGCTCCATTCGTTTGGGTGCCCACGAGACATATCCATTCGACCTAATGGTTTGATTGTGCAATACAACCGATACTTTTTTAGGTTGATGATTTAGAGAATGGCTTACTTTGGCATAATAAAACTCCAGCGTTTTTGCCACATGCTGTGCCTGCTTCTCAAAATCGTTTTGGAAAATTAGCTGAAAGTGTTCCGTATTAATCTGCTTCCATCGTGCTGATGCAGGGTCTGAGCCAGTATTATAGAACTGTGCAATCGAGATCTTTGTTAAAAACAAAAAAACAATACCTATTGCACTTGCTTTTCCCATGGTAAGTTTATTTTTTAATCATCTTCTCAGAAAAAATAATTTTGCCTTTAGAATGCATGGATACAATGTATAATCCCGATATTAGCTGTTCGACAGAAAAATCATAATTGTTTTGGCCTTTATTTAAACCCACTGATTTTTCGAATTGCAGCTTCCCATCCAACGAATGGATTTTTAATTCAACATCATCCTGAATATTAGATTGCACCGATATACTCAAATTGTTATAAACCGGATTTTGAATAAATCCCTTTGTTTGATTTAATTCTATATCGATCACACTCAATGGTTCACCTAAATTCTGATCCACTTCAAGCTCCATATAAACGGGTAAATGATCAGACATGTTGTATAAAGCCTGGGCAACTGTATTGGGCACAACCGTATTCGATGTGGTATTTAAGGATTGGTTATAGCCACTGCCATCCTGCCCCACAGCTTTGTACGAATCCGGAATATAACGATAATGGCCGGTTCCGCTCATAACATAATCCGATGCCAGGATAAAATCAAAACGATCGTCCATTCCGCCACCCGAATGACACTCTCCGTTGGAATGAGTTGATTGAGTATGATGAAATCTGTAATCGTAATTTGCCGACCATTCGCCTAATTGGTTTGCTGGATCGTAAAATGTATATAAACTGTTATCGGGATTGATGAAATTCTGAAAGCAATCTTCGGTAGGAGTATAAACGTTAAAATCGCCCATTAGCAAATAGCTTCCTTGCTCGCCAATACTTTCAAAATAATCCATAATTAACCCCGATTCGAAATTTCTTTGCAGTCTATCCGTATCGGAATTACCTGCTTTTAAATGTGCAACCACACAATATAAAAATGCAGTATCCTGCGTTACTTCCAGATCATCTGCATTAAAATAAAATTTGTAGGCATTAAATACTTTTATATTTCCACTTACATAAAAGCTAATGGGATGACTTTCTTTTAAAACCAGTTTGTTTGAGTTATAGAATATTGCATTGGCCAGATAAGCCTCAGGAAAAGCTGTTTTTCGATAATAATCCACACCATCGGCATTTAGAGCATGGTCCAGTAAATATTGTGCATCATCGGAAACCGGGTATGAAGCTTCTCCATCCATTTCGTTAACCGAAAAAATGTCGGGTTTTACATGCTGTATAATGGTTTTTAAATATTGGTTTTTCGCGTCGATATTATTGTTTGTTGTGGTGCACCAATCGGTTAATTTCCCATAATACAAAAGATTGTAATGCATAACCTTAATGGTTTCCTGCGAAAAAACTTCTCTTGCGAAGAACAATAAAATAACTAAAAAGCCAAATTTAACTCCCTTCATAATTCTTCTCTTATATCTTTTTAGCATTGTATCCTTCGGCAGTTAATATTTGCACAATTTTATCGCGAAAATCTCCTTGAATAATAATATCGCCATCTTTAACCGATCCACCTACAGCGCATTTTGTTTTTAAAACTTTTCCCAGATCTTTTAAATCGTTTTCGTTTCCTATAAACCCACTTATTAAGGTTGCCTGTTTTCCTTTTTTCTTTGCTTTAGTATCTAAATAGACTTTTAATTTTTGCTTTGATGGTTCTAGTGTTTCTTGTTCTTCGTTTTCGTTAACGTATTCATAGTTATAATCCGGATTGGTTGAATAAACAATATCCACGCGATTTTTTTTGCTCTTTTTTGCCATTACCAATTTCTTATTTTATAAGTTCAATCTATTCCTTTTCACTTTTTTTTGCAGATCAGTTCCGCACTAATTGTTCTCACACTTACAAGCTTAAATCGTTTTTTTTAATTCATCACATGTTAAAATATCATTCTAATTAACAATTATTTAACCTGAAGGTTTTAGAATTTGGCTAATTTACGTATTTTCGATGCAATATCTAAAATCAACCGTTTTTTTTCTTTTTTTAACACAATAAATTGAGAGTAAATACCATTAGTAATCAGAAATTGAATTAGATTTGGCAACCAAACAAAATTTTGTACATCGATGGAAAAATTTAAAGTAGTAAATCGCATAACCGGTTGGATTGTTTTTTTAATTGCTGCAACAGTTTATTTAATGACAATTGAGCCTACCACAAGTTTTTGGGATTGTGGTGAATTTATTGCAACCGCATACAAGCTGGAAGTAGGACACCCTCCGGGAGCTCCGTTTTTTATGATTATTGCTCGTTTTTTTACCCTTTTTGGCGGATCTCCTGAAAATGCTGCCATGATGGTAAATGCAATGTCCGGCATTGCTAGTGCTTTTACTATTTTATTCTTGTTTTGGTCGATTACACACCTGGCAAAAAAAATGATTCCTGAACAAACAGAACTAAAAACAGGACAACTTGTAGCAATAATGGGAAGCGGGTTGGTAGGATCACTCGCCTTTACTTTTTCAGACTCATTTTGGTTCTCGGCAGTTGAAGGTGAAGTGTACGCCATGTCTTCCTTTTTTACAGCCATCGTTTTTTGGGCTATTTTAAAATGGGAGAATATTGCCGACGAAAAATACTCAAACAGGTGGTTAATTCTTATTGCTTACTTAATGGGTCTCTCGATTGGAGTTCACCTTTTAAATTTACTGGCAATACCAGCAATTGTTCTTGTATATTACTATAAAAAATATCCTGTAACACGCAATGGTGTAATTAAGGCGCTTGCTATTTCCATTGCCATATTAGGTACCATTATGTATTTAATAATTCCGGGAATTATAAAAATTGCCTCTGTTTTTGAATTAGTTTTTGTAAATGGGTTTGGATTACCGTTTAAATCGGGCGCAATATTTTACATTCTTGTATTAATTGGATTAGTAGTTTGGGGAATTCAATATACACATAAAAAGAAAAAAGTTTTGGTAAATACCATTCTGGTTGCATTTGCTGTTATTATGATTGGCTACTCAAGCTTTGCTATGATCGTTATCAGATCGCTGGCAAACCCCCCAATGGACGAAAACAACCCGGAAACTGTTTTTAATTTGTTGCATTATCTAAACCGGGAACAATACGGTGCCCGCCCCTTATTTAAAGGGCAATATTACAATGCTCCTGTGGTTGATAGCAAAGATCCATATACATATCGTCAGAAAGACGGAAAATATAAAAAGGTATATTCACTAAACTCCATTTATGAGTTTGATGAGCGTTTTACAACCATCTTCCCGCGTATGTGGAGCCAGACCAATCCACAACATGCCGATGAATATAAAAAATGGGCGGATGTTAAAGGAAAGAAAGTTACCGTAACAAACTATAGCGGAGAGCCTGAGATTCTTTATGTACCTACTTTTAGCGAAAACCTGAAATTCTTTTTCCGATATCAGTTAGGGCATATGTATTGGCGCTATTTTATGTGGAATTTCTCGGGAAGACAAAATGACACACAGGGACACGGAGAACTATTGAATGGTAACTGGATTACCGGAATAGACTTTATAGATAATAAACTGATTGGGCCACAGGACAATTTGCCTGAACACATGAAAAATGATAAGTCGAGAAATGCATATTATATGTTACCACTGATTCTTGGATTAATAGGTTTCTTTTTTCATCTCCGACGACATTTTAATGATTTTACAGTGGTATTGTTATTATTTGTTTTTACCGGCATTGCCATTGTGGTTTACCTAAACCAAAATCCTTTGCAACCGCGAGAGCGCGATTATGCTTATGCGGGATCGTTTTATGCCTTTGCAATTTGGATAGGTTTAGGCGTGTTGGGTATTTATAATTTCTTTCAAAAGAAATTGCCTTCTGTGGTAAGCGCCGGATTAGCAACTACCATTTGTTTAATTGCTGTACCAGCAGTTATGGCAACAGAAAACTGGGATGACCACGATCGATCGAATCGGTATATTGCACGCGACTTTGCACATAATTATCTGAACTCCTGTGCTCCAAACGCCATATTGTTTACACATGGCGATAATGACACATTCCCTTTGTGGTATGCTCAGGAAGTGGAAGGTATCCGAACCGATGTTCGTATTGTGAATCTTTCTCTGCTAAATACTGACTGGTATATTGACCAGATGAAAAGTAAAGCCTACGAATCGGAGCCGGTTCCTTTTGGTATGGATCATGAAGATTATTTAAACGGCTTACGCGATGTAATTTATATCAACGATCGTATTAATGATTACGTTGCGGTAAAACAAGCTATAGATTTTGTGGTATCGACTGATAAAAGAACCCGTTTGCAGGTTGGTCAAAACGAATGGATCGATTATCTGCCAACAAATAAATTTGTTGTTCCGGTAGATAAAGAAAAGGTTTTAGCCAATGGAACCGTGAAGGCTGAAGATGAGGATTTGATTGTTCCGGAAATGAGATTTCAGATTAGCAAAAGCCGAATCATGAAAAGTGAAATGATGATTCTTGATTTATTGGCAAATAATAACTGGGAACGACCTATTTATTTTGTGTCAACAGCAGGCGACGGAGATATTGGAATCGACGATTATTTGCAACTGGAAGGCTTTGCATACCGGCTGGTTCCGATTAAAACACCATCAAAAGGTTATCTGGAAACCGGGCGAATAGACACAGAAATTATGTATAACAAACTAATGAACGATTTTAAGTGGGGCAACATGAACGATCCTGATGTTTGGATTGATCATACCATTAGTCGAACTACATCGGTAATAAAAATCAGAAATAACTTTAATCGTTTAGCTCGAAAACTTATGTCAGATGGACAAAATGACAAAGCAGTTGCCGTTTTGGATCGTTGTATGGAAATCATGCCAAATCATAATTTCAAATACGATTTATTTATTTTAGACATGTTGGAAACATATTATGCTTTGGGTGAAATAGAAAAAGCAAATAAAATTGTAGAAGAATTTGCAGTAATGGCCGAAGCAGAATTAAAATATTATTTCTCCATGCCAACTAAATTTATTTCAAGCCTGGATTATGAGCAAAGATTATCATTCCATTATTTACAGAGACTCTCGGAATTTGCCAAACGATATGGCAACGAAGATCTTGCAACACGGCTTGAAACAACTATGACCGACGCAATGAACAGATACTCTCAATATCAATAGAATAAACAATTGTCAGTTGAAAGCCGGAACAAATTCCGGCTTTTTTATTCGTTGCAATTCCTAAATTTTAACACTAACTTACGTTAGGTTCAAAAACATAATGATTATTTTATGTGTTTATGTATTATATCAACATAAAAACACATACCTTTGCACGCTTAAATTTTAGGGGAACATGCAAAAAATTAAAAACATTGCCATTATTGCACACGTTGACCATGGTAAAACTACCCTGGTTGATAAAATGCTGCTGTTAGGAAAGTTATTTCGCGAGAATGAAAATCCGGGAGATTTAATTCTTGATAATAATGATCTGGAACGGGAACGCGGAATTACCATTTTGTCGAAAAACGTTTCTGTAATTTATAAAGACTATAAAATTAACATCATAGACACTCCGGGTCACGCCGATTTTGGCGGTGAAGTAGAGCGCGTATTAAATATGGCCGATGGGGTTCTGCTTTTAGTAGATGCTTTTGAAGGAACTATGCCACAAACGCGTTTTGTATTGCAAAAAGCAATTAACTTAGGATTAAAACCCATTGTTGTAGTAAACAAAGTTGACAAACCCAACTGCCGACCCGAAGAAGTTCAGGAACAAGTGTTTGATTTAATGTTTAACCTGGATGCAAACGAAGACCAGTTAGATTTTCCAACCATTTATGGATCGGCAAAAGAAGGATGGATGTCGGACGATTGGCAGAAACCAACAAAAGACATTACAGCCCTAATGGATTGCATAATTGAACACATTCCCGAACCGAAAACGTATGAAGGATCTACTCAATTACTAATTACCTCTTTAGATTATTCGTCATATGTTGGACGAATTGCTATTGGCAAGCTTTTACGAGGAACCATAAAACAAGGGATGAATGTTTCCCTGGTAAAAAGAGACCAAAGTATACAACGCACGAAAATAAAAGAACTACTGGTATACGAAGGTTTAAGTAAGAAAAAAACAGAGCAGGTTGAAGCCGGCGATATTTGTGCATTGGTTGGAATTGAAGGTTTTTCGATTGGTGATACCGTGGCTGATTACGAAAATCCCGAAGGATTAGATCCTATAGCCATCGATGAACCTACTATGAGCATGCTTTTCACCATAAACAACTCTCCCTTTTTCGGGCAGGATGGAAAATATGTAACATCCAGACACTTAAAAGAGCGATTGGAAAAAGAACTGGAAAAAAACCTTGCATTGCGTGTTGAACCAACCGACTCTGCCGATTCGTTTACAGTATTTGGCCGTGGAGTATTGCATTTGTCGGTTTTAATAGAAACCATGCGTCGCGAAGGTTACGAATTGCAAGTTGGTCAACCAAAAGTAATTATAAAAGAAATTGCTGGTGAAAAGCACGAACCCATTGAATTTTTAACGGTTGATCTTCCGGAAGATTATTCGGGTAAGGCTATTGAAATTATCCAGCAACGTAAAGGCGAAATGATGAATATGGAACGTAAAAACGATCGTATTTTACTTGATTTCCACATCCCTTCGCGAGGTATAATCGGCTTGAAAAATATTTTAATGACAGCCACGGCCGGCGAAGCTGTAATCGCTCACCGCTTTAAAGATTTTGAACCTTATCGAGGTAATTTTGAGAAAAGACAAGTTGGTTCACTTATTGCTATTGAAACAGGACAAGCCATTGCTTATGCCTTGGATAAGTTGCAGGACAGGGGCCGGTTTTTTGTGTCTCCAATGGAGGAGATCTACGAGGGACAGGTGGTTGGAGAAAATGCGAAAGCCGGAGATATTGGCGTAAATATTACAAAAACCAAAAAACTAACCAACGTAAGGGCATCCGGAACGGATGAAAAAGTGAGATTAGCTCCGCCTATTAAGTTCTCGCTGGAAGAAGCTTTGGAATATATTCAGGCAGATGAATATGTAGAAGTAACTCCAAAGCACATTCGATTAAGGAAAATGTTTTTAAAGGAGCATGAACGTAAACGTGCTCAACACAAATAGAAAATATATCTCCTAATATATTTTGATTGATTAATTTTTATTACACAACCCTGTTTGCAATGCAAACAGGGTTTTTTATAAAACGCATGTTTATAGTTGTTCCAAATCATCCCTGTAAGAACTTTTTTCATTCGTGTACAAAATGATTACGTTCATCAAAAGATTGAAAACTCTCCCTTAATTTCGCGTTAAAAACAATAGAAGCTTAAAACCGAATCTTACAAAATTGTATCTGTTATTTTATAACATAATTGGGAAGTAGCTATGAAATTATTATTTGTAAAGTTAGCTTTGATGGTGTGGTTAACGAACCCCGGTGCAGGGTCAGATCACAATACCTGTGTGCATACCGAAGAATCGGGCCAGTTTAATTTAGAAACCCTTGAGCAAATTGAAAATCTTATTGCTAAAAAGGCAGGAGCGGATTTTTCCAAGGATAATGAAAATTCTTTTACTTTAAACGGCCACTTTGTTTATACCGGAGCTAAAATACGTAAGTATGCACCAAGTATTTATGAAGAATCGTTTTATGAAATAGAAAATCCGGAAAATGAATATAGAATGCGCCTGATTAAATATCCGAACGGCGATAAAGAGCTGGCTGTTTTAATTAAAGAAAACAATCAGATAATAAACTACCACGCTGCATTTAATGCGTTGGGCGAAATGTTTGAAGAGGATCCGTGGGGAGTGAACGAAGGTTATTCAATTGAAATTTTTAGTGCATATAACAAATACCGAACATGTTTTTCGGAAAGAGTAGATGCTAAGTAGTTTTTCCCGAAACTATTATTGATTGTGCTGCCAGGTTAAGTTAACCTGGCAGTTTTTATTTGCTAAAAATCAATCTTTATAAGCACCGGACAATGATCCGAATGATAAACATTCTGCAATATATCGGCACTTTGCAATTGTGGCCTTAATTCCTGAGATATCATATGATAATCGATTCTCCAGCCTAAATTTTTTGCACGCGATCCGGCTCGGTAACTCCACCAACTGTATTGTTCGGGTTCAGCATTAAACTCCCTGAAAGAATCTATAAAACCACTTTCTATAAACCGATCAACCCACTCTCGTTCTTCGGGTAAAAATCCTGATGTTTTTTTATGCCGCTCGGGGTGGTTTATGTCAATTGATTTATGACAAATATTAAAATCGCCACTTACAATTATTTTTGGGCGAAGTTGTTTTAACTGATCGATGTATTTTTGAAAATCCGCCAGATATTCCATTTTGTAATCCTGACGAACTGTTCCTGTTGTTCCAGACGGAAAATATGAATTTACAACCGTAATGTCCCCAAAATCGGCGCGTATGGTTCTGCCTTCAATATCATACTTTTCAATTCCAATTCCTGTTTCCACGTAATCGGGTTCGGTCTTTGATAAAATAGCAACACTGCTGTATCCCTTCTTTTGTGCCGAGAACCAATAGTGTTTATAACCTAACTCGTCAAATAGAGCTGTTTCAACTTGTTCTTTTTGTGCTTTGGTTTCCTGTATTAAAACTATATCCGGATCCGACGCTTTTAGCCAATCAGCGAAGCCTTTGTTTAAAGCCGCACGAATACCATTTACATTATACGAAACGATGGTTTTTGTCATGTTATCTGCGTTTAAATTCGTAACAAATATGAGAATAATATTGAAATATTTAATACTTTCGTACCAATCATAAAACCCAAATCATTGAATAAAGGATTAGTTATAAAATCAACCGGAAGCTGGTATACTGTTATTAATACTGAAACGAAAGAAGCCACACAATGTAACATACGTGGTAAACTTCGTATTGAAGGAATAAAAAGTACAAATCCTGTTGCAGTTGGCGATGTGGTTGAATATTTTATTCCGGATAATTCTAAAACAGGAATTATAAAAAATGTGCTGGACCGAAAAAATTATATCATCCGCAGATCGACTAATTTATCGAAACAAACACACATTTTAGCAGCCAATATCGATCAGGCGATATTAATGGTTACCATTGCTTATCCCGAAACCTATCCGATATTTATTGATCGTTTTCTGGTATCAGCTGAAGCATACCGAATTCCTGCCAAAATTATTTTTAATAAAATTGACTTATACAACGAAAATCAAAGCCTGATGTTGGATTATTTGTTTTTAGTTTACCAGAATGCCGGTTACGAGTGCTTTAAAATTTCGGTAAAAGATCAGATCAACATGGAATCGGTTAAGGATTTATTAAAAGATAAAATTTCGGTTATTGCCGGCAACTCAGGAGTTGGGAAATCATCATTAATAAATACCATTGATCCATCTTTAGATTTAAAAACAACAAAAATTTCAGATTATCATAAGTCGGGTAAGCATACTACAACTTTTGCCGAGATGTTTGAACTTTCGTTGGGTGGTTATATTATTGATACTCCGGGAATTCGTGGTTTTGGCTTACATGATATACAAAAGGAAGAGCTTTTTCACTACTTTCCTGAGATCTTTAAAGTATCCGACCAATGCAAATATTATAACTGCACTCATTTGCACGAACCGGGCTGTGCTGTGAAAGAGGCCGTTGAGCAAGGAAAGATTAGCGAAATCAGGTATAATAATTACCTAAGTATCTTATCGGGCGATGACTCAAAACATCGTTTATAAACACTTGTGACTCGTTCGAATTAAAATCGCATCCATTGGTCATAAATCTTTTAACCATCTGGTTTTTTTTTATAACTTGTAGTCTTATTTTTATCGTAAGCATATTTTTATATTCATGAAAAAGGTTTGTTGTATAATCATCATTTTTACACTGACATATTCGTGTACGAATAAATCAGGTGAAGATGTAAACCTGAAACATTTGAATATGGTAGCTGATAAAATGAATGCCGAATTAAAAACTATTTCGGATAATGTAATCGAGTTATCATATAAAATAAGCCACAGCATTGATTTTGAAGCGCCTTTTAATAAAGACTTCAGTAAGTTTTACCATTACAATAATGATCAGGTAATGTTTACTACTTTTCGAAATAATAACTCTGCTGTCTATTACCCATCAAATCAAGAATTGTCTGAATCATTGCAACGGCGGATTATTAATACTGAAAAGTTAGATGCTTTTTTTACAGATATTGTTCGGTCAAACCCGCTCATTGCCCAGGTTTACTTTCTGGATACCAGCTCTTTTTTACGGATTTTTCCATACATCGATGTAATCAGCTATTTAAAAAGCGCACCTGATTTAACCCGGTTAATTACATATAAAACGATTGCCAAGAAACCATTTAACAGCAGAAATGCTTATTGGATTGCAAATCCTATTGCCGATCCATACGGCCGGGGTTGGGTGATTTCCTGCGGAGAACCCATTTATTACCGCGATGTTTTGAAAGGAATTGTTTCTATTGATATCCCTGTAAGAAGCATTAAATCAAAATATTTTTCGTCGAATACAGAATTGCAGTTTTTACTGAATAAGGAAGGAAAGCTCATTGCCTGTACCAAAGAAGCCGGCAAAATTCTTAACGCCCCCAGCTATAAGGAGTTTCAGTATTATAAGCCGGTTGAACAGGATATATACATGTTTAGTTCTCCATCCTTAAAAGAACATCAAAATAAAAGCTTAAAAAAAGCCATCGAGAATTTGCTTGATAAGAAAACACACGACAGTTTTTATATCGATAATAAAAAGTATAAAATATATAAATCATATATTCCGCAAACAGACTGGTATTTGTTTAAAATAATTAATTGAAAAAAAAGAATTTAATCATGAAAAAATTCTATTATCTGGTAGCCTTTGTAATAAGTATTATTTTAATTGTTAATGCATATTATGGTTATCACATTTATAATCAGCAGTTGAAATTTCACTCAGATATGCTAAAAAGCCAATCGCAAATATGTGGTTGGGATATCGAGCAATCGGGTTACGAATTTGAAAACGAAATAAATTATATCGTATTTTCATCGGATATGATTTCTTTTTTTGATAATCCGGCAGATCGGGAGTTAAAAGTGAAGAAGCTGGAATTGTTTTACTTTAAGTACCAAAACCTGATTAAAAGCATCCAACTTATCGATAACAATCGGAATGTTTATAGTTTGTTTAAAGATAAAACCAACCATTTTATTAGCGATTATTACCTGTCGCAACGACAAAAAAAGCTTGTTGATCGCGAAAAAGTAGAAGTAAACTCAGATGGAACATATACTTATGTGCTGCCGGTATTTAAAGACAATTTAACCACACTTAATATTTTAATAAAAGTAGATATTGACACATACATTAATTCCATATTCGAAAATTATCATTTGGGGAAAACCTTATGGCAATGGTTGGTAAGCACCGATGGAGTTATCATTTCAAATAATCTTACCAAAGACTCGATACAGATTACGCAACTGGAAAAAATTACATCTGATCTTCAAAATGGATATCAAGGATCCGTTTTAAACTCTGCCAGCTATAACGACATTAAAGACAATTACTTATCTGCATATTACCCCATAAGAATCCTATCAAACGATTATGGCATCGTTTTTTCGCTAGAAACCAAAACAATTATCGATTCGGTAATTACCAATTCTATTCTGGTAAGCACCTCTACTATTCTGATTCTAATACTGATTATCATTCTCTTTATATTTTTAATCCGAAAAAAGAATAGTGAGCAAAGCAGCATAAAACAATCAGAAAAAGCATTGCGTGAAACGCTGGAATCACTACCGATCGGTATTATGATTCTGGACAACAATAAAGTGGTTAAAAGCATAAATAAAACGGCGGTTAGTATTTTCGATTTAAAAAGCGAACACGATTTGGTGGGCAAAACAGTTACCGATCAGTTTCTAATATCCAGGAATTTTCAGGATAGTGATTCGTTTGCATATACCGACAACCTTAATCAATTTGTATATTATGATGATAATGACAATGAAATAATCATTTATAAAAAAGAAATTCCGTTTATTATTGATGGAGAAGATGTTTCGCTGGAAGCGTTTATTGATATTACACCTATTGAAATTGCCCGAAAACGAGAAGTAGCAGCAAATAAGGCCAAATCGGAGTTTCTAGCTAAAATGAGCCATGAAATTCGTACTCCCTTAAACGGAATTATCGGCATGGCAAATACCTTAGAAACATTAGAGTTAAACGATAAGCAGGCAGATGCTGTTCATATCATCCTAAAATCTGCAGATTTGTTATTATCCATTATCAATGATATTCTGGATTTTTCGAAAATTGAAGCAGGTAAAATGATTATTGAAGAAACACCATTTGATTTGCATGAAGAGATAGATGCCACCGTTTCTTTATTTAATCCCATAGCACAGGATAAGGGATTGCAATTGATCTCGGATATTCAGAGTTCTGTTCCGGGAAAGTTAATCGGCGACCCATTCCGTTTAAAACAAGTGATTTCTAATCTGATCGGAAATGCTATAAAATTTACTTACGAAGGAAAAATCATTTTATCGGTTGATTTAGTTAAAAAGAAAGAAGGCTATTTATCGCTGCTTTTTTCTATTGAAGATACCGGAATTGGTATTCCTAAAGAGAAATTAAAAGATATATTTACCTCCTTTTCTCAAGCTGATGGATCCACAACCAGAAAATTCGGTGGCACCGGATTGGGAATTACCATTTCGAAACAATTGGTGGAATTAATGGGAGGCGAAATTTGGGTGGAAAGTCCTTCGTCCATTTCGTACGACCCACAGTACAGCGGTTCCAAGTTTTCATTTACCATACAGGTATATTCGAACGAACGACTCCAAAAAGATATTGATGTTTCTCATATTAAGGATTACGATCAGATTAATGTATTAATCGTTAACAATAATCCTGTCGAAGAAAAAACCTTATTGCATTCCTTCAATAGTTTTGAAACGAATAACGAGCAAATTACACCAAACGATGACCCTCTTGAGAAAATAGAAAGCAGTTTAAAGGGCGAAAAACAATACCATGTAATCATGATTAAAGATTGTGCTGATTTTGATGGAATTGGATTTGCCAGGAAACTTTACGAAAAGGGATTATCCAATCGGTTCTTTATTGCCATTGTAAGCTCTAACGATCAGCCCGGAAATTATGTGAAATGTAAAATGAACGGTGTGGATTATTACCTGATAAAGCCATACGAAGCTTCTGAAGTTTTTGAAATTCTGCAAGAGAATTTTACGAATCTTAAAGTAACAGATAAGGAACTTCCGGAACTGAATAAACTAAAGAAAAACATAAAAATACTTTTAGCAGAAGATAATATTATTAATCAGCGAGTAGCACAAACGATATTTAAAAATTTAGGTTACGAAATTACCATTGCCCAAAATGGAAAAGATTGCGTTGAAAAAATAAAAGAATCTAAATTTGACATCATTTTTATGGATATTATGATGCCCGAAAAAGATGGACTGGAAGCAACTGCTGAAATCCGCAGTTTAGGTTTTAATTTACCGATTGTTGCCATGACAGCTAATGCTCGCGAAGAAGATAAAACCAAAGCATTCAATAGTGGGATGAACTATTATTTAGCAAAACCAGTGCGTATTGAAGAAATAAAAGAAGTTTTAATTCGTTGGTTTTCTGAGAATCAAATAAAATAAAGTTATTTTTCAGATTTCAAGTTTCAAACTTAAGGTTTGTATATGAAAAACCACATTATACTTAAATTGAAATAACAAACTTGAAATTTGTAATATTAAATCTGTAATTAAAAGTTATGAACTCACACGAAATAGACTACAAAATTATTGGCGACGATATTCAGCTTGTGGAGGTTGAGTTAGATCCACAAGAAACTGTAATTGCCGAAGCCGGCGCAATGCTTTACATGGAAGAAGGCATCCATTTTGAAACCAAACTGGGCGATGGATCAACCCCAAACCAGGGATTAATGGGTAAATTGCTTTCAGCCGGAAGCAGAGTACTTACGGGGGAATCCATTTTTATGACCCACTTTACCAATCAGGGATTAACAAAAAGAAAAGTGTCGTTTGCAGCTCCATATCCTGGAAAAATCATTCCGCTAGATTTAAAACAAAGCGGCGGACAAATCATCGTTCAAAAAGATGGCTTTTTATGTGCAGCAAAAGGAACAAAAATTTCTATTACCTTAAATAAACGCTTTGGCGCCGGGCTGCTTGGTGGTGAAGGTTTTATTCTTCAAAAACTCGAAGGGGATGGAAAAGCATTCTTACACGCCGGAGGAACGGTTATCGAAAAGTATCTAAATAACGAAACCCTCCGAATTGATACCGGATGTATTGTTGCCTACGAGCCACAAATCGATTTTAACATTGAATCATCGGGAAGCTTAAAATCGATGGTATTTGGTGGCGAAGGTATATTTTTGGCAACCATGCGTGGCACAGGAAAAGTTTGGTTACAATCCATGCCCATCCGAAAACTTATTCAAAGACTTTCACCCATGGGAAAAAATGCCAGAAAAGAAAGCAGTTCGCTTTTAGGTAATTTTTTAGAAGGGTAAACAATATTCTTTTTTAATATAAAATCCTGTTAGCAGAACAAAAGCCGACAGGATTTCTTTTTATATCTTAAAAATAATTACTTTCGTATTCTAAATACAAGCTCATGTCAGAAAAAATAGGTGTCTTAGAGTTTTATAAACTATCTAAGTCAATTCCTGTAATTGATGTACGTTCGCCACGTGAATTTGAAATCGGGCACATTCCGGGTGCCTATAATATCCCTATTTTTACGAATGAAGAAAGAGCCATTGTAGGAACCACATATAAAAAAGAAGGTAAAGATCCGGCTGTTTTAAAAGGACTGGAAATAGTTGGAACAAAACTTAGAACATTTGCCGATACCGCCAGAAAGCTTTCGGTTAATAATAAACTTTTGGTACATTGCTGGCGCGGTGGCATGCGAAGTGCTAGCATGGCTTGGCTGTTCGAAACAGTAGGTATTGAAACCTATATTTTGGAGGGTGGTTACAAAGCCTTCCGGAATTTCGGTAAAACACAACTCTCCAAACCAAATAAACTAATTATTCTTGGCGGATTAACAGGAAGTGGTAAAACCGAAATTCTTTTAAATATAAAAGAAAATGGAGAGCAAGTTGTCGACCTTGAAGGATTAGCCCATCATAAGGGTTCTGCATTTGGTGCACTTGGCCAGGAAAAACAAAAGAGTAATGAGCAGTTCGAGAATGATCTAATGTATGAATGGCTATCACTCGATCTTTCAAAGCCCATTTGGTTAGAAGATGAAAGTCACTCCATTGGCTCAAATTGGATTCCGTCGGAATTATTTGACTTAATGCGAAAAGCATCGGTATTAAAGATAGAAATACCAAAAAAGGAAAGAATTAATCGACTTGTAAAGGAATACGCCGGATTTGATATCAAACATCTCGAAAATTGCATTTTAAAAATAGGTAAGCGACTTGGGGGGCAACACGTAAAAGCAGCCCTGGAATCGCTTAATAAAGGTCAATTAGATGTGGTTGCCGATATAACATTAAGCTACTACGATAAAAGCTATCATTTTGGGTTAAATCAACGCAAAAATAATAAAGTTTATCCTGTGCTTTTAGCTTCTGATGAACCTGCAAAAAGTGCTGAAATTTTAATGGAGTTTGCCCGAAAAAATATCTTTTAAGACAACTTTTCCAAAGTTTAAAACTTTGGAAAAGATTCTAGAAACTTTCATTTTCTATTTATATCTTAAAGCTCAACCAGATTAACCCCTGCCAGGGTTTGCAGCTGATCTAGTTTTGGCATGTTTAATGGTACACCAAGATCCTCTTATAAAAAAAGCCGAAGTAAAAAACTTCGGCTGTTCAATAAGTTATATTGTAACAAATTACTTTTTTACATCTTTTCCATCATATCCCCACTTTACATACATTGATCCCCATGTGAATCCAGCACCAAAAGTAGCGAGTATAATGTTATCTCCTTTTTTCAACTGATCTTCCCATTCCCACAAGCATAATGGTAGGGTAGCAGCAGTAGTGTTTCCATACTTTTGTATGTTAATCATTACCTGCTCTTTTTTAATTCCCATACGATTTGCTGTAGCTTCGATTATTCGCATATTTGCCTGATGTGGAACTAACCAGTTTAAATCGTCAGGTGCAATATCGTGTCGCTTCATCATTTCAACCGACACATCGGCCATTTTTGAAACCGCCCATTTAAAAACGGGTTGTCCTTCCTGGTATATATAATGTAATCGGGCGTCGATTGTTTCGTGCGATGCAGGAGCAACTGACCCACCAGCTTTCTGATGTAAATGTACTCTTCCCACTCCATCCGATTGTAAAATGGAATCAACAATACCAATATCTTCAGTGGTAGGCTCTAGCAAAACAGCACCTGCACCATCTCCAAAAATAGGGCATGTAGCTCTATCTTGGTAATCTACAATAGATGACATTTTCTCTGCACCTACCACAACAACTTTTTTATACGATCCTGTTTCTACAAATTTCGAAGCTGTGTTTAGTGCATATAGGAATCCGGAGCATCCTGCATTTAAATCAAAACTATGAGCATTTTTAATTCCCACTTTATCGGAAATAATATTTGCCGTTGCAGGAAACTGATGATCCGGTGTTACGGTTGCACAAATCAATAGATCAATTTCATCCGGAGAAGTGTTTGTTTTCTCGAGCAACTGTTTCACCGCCTTGGTTCCAACAAAAGAAGATCCTTCTCCTTCTTCTTTAATGATGTGTCTTTCTTTGATTCCAATCCGAGTCATGATCCATTCATCCGAAGTATCGACCATTTTACTCAACTCATCATTTGTAAGAATATAATCGGGAACATATGCTCCGATTCCAGTAATAGTTGCTCTTAATTTTGTCATTTGAAAGCCTCCTTGATTTTTTCAGAAAGTTTAGCTTCAACCACTTCCTTTGTGTGGAGAATCATATTTTTAATAGCCACATCATTTGATATTCCGTGGCCTATAACGATATCTTTATTAACGCCCAAAACCGGAGTTCCTCCATAATTTTCGAAATTAAACTTATCGAAAAACTCGTCTTTTAGTTTTCTTTTTCGGTATAATGTATAAAATGCTTCTGCTTCTTTTAATATCACATTACCAACAAAACCATCACACACAATTACATCTGCTTTGCCTTCGTCGAACAACTCGTTTGCTTCAATATTTCCAATGAAGTTAAAGTCACTGGTATCTTTCATCAATTCGTGTGCTGATTTTGTAACCAGATTTCCTTTTTCTTCTTCGGAACCAATATTCATTAAGCCAACTTTCGGGTTTGTAATACCGTAAACATTTTCGGCATAAACAGAGCCTAAAATGGCGTATTGGTAGAGTACGTCAGGTTTTGTATCCGGATTTAAACCAACATCTAATAAGATAGATACACTTCCATCGGGTTTTGGAACTGCTGCTGTTATAACAGGACGAATAACACCGGGGATAGATCTTACGGTATACATTGCTCCAACCATCATTGCACCTGTGCTGCCTGCGCTTGCAAATCCATCAATTTCTCCTTTAGCTAGAAGGTAAAAGCCTTTGGCAATACTTGAATCGGGCTTTTTCTGAAATGCTTTGGCAGGATGGTCGTTCATCTCAATAACCTGGGTAGTATGTACGATATCAAAGTGCTCAGGATCTACTTTTTCGCGTTTTAATAACGAAGTAATTTGTTCCTGATCACCAATAAGTACAATACGATCATCGGATGATATTTCATTATGAGCTAAAATTGCTCCTAAAACCGTAGCTTCAGGAGCAAAATCACCACCCATAATATCTATTCCAATTCTCATTCGAGCTTTGAATTATTTTGAATTATGCGTTTACTTCTTTCTCAACAGCTAACTGTCCTTTGTAGTAACCACATTCCGGACAAACTCTGTGATACTGATGTGTAGCACCGCAGTTTGAACATGATGCAACAGTTGGTTCAGTTGCTTTGTAATGTGTTCTTCTCTTGTCTCTTCTCTGTTTCGATGTCTTTCTCTTTGGATGTGCCATTTTTCCTAATTATTATTATTTGCCATTAAATTACGTAAATCTTCCCACCTCGGATCAATAGTATCACCGGCAGGCTCATCTATTTTAAAATTTTCTAATCTTTTAATCATTTCCGGATTACAAGTGCTTTCCCCTTGTTCGTTGTCGGGGTGTACTCGTTTTAATGGAATACTCAAGTTGATGCTTTCATAAAGATAATGTGCTATGTCGAGTTCGTGCTCTGATGGTGTTAAACAAATCACATCATCTGCCAAATCTTCTCCTTGTTCGGAGAATTTAACGAATAATTTTCCTTCAAAATCGATTGGCTGCATGTATTCGTCTAAACAACGATCACAAACCAGCTCTACATAACCATTTATCTGAAAATCAAGCTCAAGAAAAGTAGATTTTTTTTGTAAAACAACATGTGCCTTTAAATCTCCTTTCTTAATCTCAGAATATTCCAAACTTTCAAAGAACGAGTTATCTACATCAAAATCAAATTCATGCACTCCCTCGCTTAATCCCTGATAAACAATTCGATATTTTTGTAGACTTTCCACCTCTATTCCAAAAATTTACATCGTGCAAAAGTATAAATTTATATTTGAATAAAAAAAGAAAAAATAAGGATATGATGCAGGATTAGCATCAAGCTAACGCGAAGATTAAGAATAAGAAAGAACTCAACACATGTAACAAGCTGTTTTACTAGGCATTATAAAATTGAATATAAAAACAAAAAACCCTGATCATAAATAAAGTTTAAACGATCTCCACTCCTAAGTCTTGGTCTTAGTCTAAGCTTACTTCTTTAATACAATTCGCATATTCGTTCCCTTATCCATTTCGGAATAATTGACAAAAATTTTCCCGTCGTGATAAATTTCAATAATACGTTTCGATAACGACAGTCCTAATCCCCAACCACGCTGTTTTGTCGTATAGCCCGGCTGAAAAATGGTTTTGTATTTCGACTTTGGAATTCCTTTGCCATCATCGATAATATCGATAAATAAATACTGTATTCTATCGTCGATATTAATGTCCATGTTTCCATTTCCTTCCATCGAATCGATTGCGTTCTTGCATAAGTTTTCGATAACCCACTCGAATAAAGAAGCATTGAATGGAACCTGAACAATGTCGTTAGGCGAAAAATTGAAGTGAAAATTAACTTTTTTGGATGAGCGGGCTTTAATATATTCAACAGCATGAATCAATACTTCAATTATATTTTGTTTTTCAAGTTTCGGCTTAGATCCTATTTTTGAGAATCGTTCAGTAATTTTTTCCAAACGGTTTACGTCTTTTTCAAATTCGTTGAGTACTTCAGGATCCACATTTTTAAGTTTTAACAACTCCAGGCTTGCCAGCAATGAAGATGTTGGAGTACCCAGTTGATGAGCTGTTTCTTTTGACAAACCAACCCACACCTGATTTTGCTCGGCCTTACGCGAAGTGCTAAATGCAAGATACGAAACAATTAAAAACAAGGATATTACACCAAACTGAATGATGGGAAAATAAAACAGTCGTGTTAATAAAATAGACTCTTTATAATAGATGTAATTCATGTTTCCATCCAGAAGAATAATTTCGATGGGCTCATTATCTTTCTTCATCTTTTCTAATTCGCGTTGCAAATAAACCGAATCCTTTTCGCGATCAGAGTCCAAGTTTCTGGATGATATAATCTCGCCATTTTTATCGGTAAGAATTACAGGAACCGTTTCGTTGTTTTTAATTACCTCCAGAATAAAGGTATAATCTTTTTCCGCGTTGTCGAGAGCCGACAGCTGCCTCATGCCTAGTGCCCAAAGTTCGACTTTCTTGCGCTCTTCCACCGCCAATTGTTTCACAAGCTTATTGGTAATGACAAAGGATGAAACACCAATTACAATAGCAACCAGAAGTAATAGCAGTTTCCATTTTTGTTTTTTTGAATAGATATTCAATGTTCTAGAATTTAGGGTTTGGTATGTACAAAAATAATATTCCTATCGAATTAAATACCATTAATTATTTCATTCTATCCAATTTAGCCATTTTGGGATGTATCTTCCTCCCATTCTATTTGAAATTTTTGATCGGGAATAGAATCTTTTTTTCTATTAATACGATTTTCTTCAAAATCAACCTTAAAAATCTGATCGGCGGGTTGGCTATCGTTGGTTTTATTAATTGCAGAATCCTGTTTATACCAGCCAAATTCTTCGTTTAATATCTTTTTCAATTCATTTTGTTCGCTTTTCATGTTTTCTTTACGAACACTTCGTGCAGTTTTTCGATCGTAACGCACTTTAAAATCATCCTGATCACCTGTTAAAAGCAGGTAAACTATCATTCTTCCATCTTGATCTTCTTCATAATCATTATTTTCGATTCTTTTTCGTTTCGATCTTTTCATTTTACTCGATAACAAATCAGAAAGTAATAATCGAAAGTGGTAATTGTATGAATGATCAAAGTGATGTTCTCCAGATGCGGTTACATCCAAAACCGATGAACTAATATCCATTTGGGGTATAATAATTCTTTCGTCTTTTATCGTAATTTTATTCTCTATCGTAGAGAATTTTATGTTTTTTAATTCATCAATATCAATAAATCGCGAGAGCGCCATCATCGGCTCAAAATCATTTAGCTCTCCGTCTTTTATCACAATGTCACAATCGGAACTTACTGTATTTTTATAAATTTTGATTTGATCGGACCACTCTGAATTAAAAAACACATCGCCGGTTAAATTTCCTTGTAGATTTTGGCTTGTAATAAACTGCTGGCCGAAATTGTTGAATGAATAAAAAAGTTTATTCATATTAATATTGTTTAACCTGCTTTGTGTTTTAACCACAAAGTCGTTGTTAAATTTCTGGATTATTACACCTCCAGCCTTAACATCTCCATTCATCGACTCAAACGAAATTTCGTGTAAGGAAAACATCCTGGGTTTATAATTCAGGTTTCCATAAATATTGGTTGCACTGAATTTTCCCACCTGAAAATTTCGTATATCCAGTTTTAACTGTAGTGAAATTTTATCGGGGAATTGATAGGATGAGTTGTTTTGTTGCGTATTATTTACTTTAAACAAAGGCGATAACTCGTTAAGGTCTAACCTGTTTGATTGTATTTTTGCATTTACATTAAAAATCTGCTTGTCGTTAAAATACTCGAATAGTTTGGAAATACGCCCATTGACTAAAAAATCGTTGTTATTAATTTTAAAATACAGACTATCGGCATAAAGCGAATTTCGCAATTCAATATTTCCTGATAATGCATATACTTCAATAGGATTGTTGATCAATTTAAACTGGGCTTCGCGAATTTTTAAGTTCAATTCGTAATCTTTAGTAAATAGGTCGGGAAAAGTAAACGAGCGTAATTCGCTATATGATCCCACATATTTTATCTCAGCCTGGGCGTATCCTTTGAAAACTTCCAGGGTGTCAATTTCAAGAATTTCCTTAATTTCATCAAAATATAATTGAGATTGGATATCGAGATTTATTTCTGGTTCTTTTAAGTTTTTTAATTCAAATGAACCACTAACCGAATTTCGTTCCATATTAGCCGAGAAACTCTTAAAAACTAATTTTGATGTAATTGATGAGTTAAGATTTCCGTTTGTAAATTCACCATCGACAGAAATATCGCTAATACGAACAAATCTTTTTTCGTCGAATAATTGTGCGTTATGTATAAGAAACATAGCATCAATATGTGGATTTTTCGTTTTAATATCCTCTCCTGCGATATTTAGTTTAACTGTTATTTCACCTTTTTGTGCTGTTATCAGTGGGAATTCATCTTTAATTACTTGTGGAAGTGCATTGTTAAACGACTTTAAATCCAAGCCTTTTCCGGAAATTAACAAATCAAGATGTTGCCTCTTTGCTGCTTGATCAATGTTACCGTTTACTTCAAATTTTATGTCTGCCAATTTTAATCTGCCATTTTCTATCTGGATATTTTTATTAATGATATCCATATCAAAATCTGCGTTTAGCGACTTGTTATTTAAATAGATAATTTCATTTACTTGCAGCTTATTTACCCAAAGATCAGATTCAACTTTCATCAGGTAGTTTTGTTTTGAGAAGTTTCCCTGAAAATCAATTTTGTTGGTATACGTGTCTAAAATAAACTGCGTAGCTTCGTTGCAAAACAGAACACGACTATTGGTTACCCGAACTTTTTTTAATTCGAGCTTAAAATCATCGGTATCCTTTTCAGCCGATTGATTCCAGAAAATATAATTCGGGTCGCCAAAACGATCTATAAAGAGGTTAATGTTCCCACGATCCAGATGAATACTTTGAACATTGTATTCCTTTTTTAAAATGTCCAATAAGTTAAGTTGTATATATACACGTTTAGCATAAAACAGGGTGTCTGTTTCGAATCCGCAAATCGTTTTTAAATATCCCGATTTTGAGTATGCCACAACATTTTTAAACTCTAATGTAGCTTTAGGAAATTTTTTTATTAAAGAAAAGTTTACTTCTTCAACTTCAATCTCAGATAAAATGAGTTCATTCAGCTCTTCAACCAAATACTGGCTCACTTCATCTTCATATAAAACCGTAACCGTAATTGTAATACCAAACAAAATAATCAGCCCTAAGAATAAACCGATTAATATAGATTTAACATGATGCATTTTCGATTCGTATTAGTTGTTGATTTATAACGCATTTCATACGCATTACTTCAAGATCACAAAAATAACAAAGTTCTGTGAAAGTGCATCAATTACCCTGCCATTAAGTAATAAAAACAACGAATCTAATCATCAAAGATAGATAATTCAGAAAAAATATTCTTGACGAAGGTTTTGCAAGTGAAAATCCTTGCTAAAATGGTACTTATCTTTTGTTAATTAAATCAATATACATACGCTGAATGTGTTCTACCTTTTCAAATTCTCCTTCGCATATATACAAACGAACGACCTCAACGATTCCATCTTTTCTGTAAAAAACTCCCTGAGCAGCATCAAAATTGCTGTTCTCTATATTATTCTTTATATGCTTTGTCATTTCTACAAATTCGTCCCACGGCAAATCGGTTGGTAATTCAATATAAAACTTGGAGCTTTCGTAGTAATCTTTATAGATGCCTTTTTCAAGATCATCAACAAAAAACGACTTGTTGATTACAATTAATCCGCTTGTATTAATTTGTTTATGCTTGGCAAACTTTACACCGGCATCCTGATATCGTCTCATCAGCTCGGGCAAAAAAGTAAAACTTTGCAAAAATTTAATGCGGATACAGGAATATGTTGCAGTTTTAGTATAGATATTGCCTTGTGATGCATTAAAATCATAATTAAAATCTGCTTTAATTTTTTTAGTGATTCGCGCTAGATTTTCTGCAGAGCATTCTTTGTTTAGTATTAAAAACAGCGATCTTGGACTTGTTCTTTCGGGCAAATTGGCTCCATGATACCCTGGAAAAGGATGCAGGCTTTCAAGAACCAATGTGTTCGGGATTATGTTGTTTTCAACAGTGGTTAAGTTCACCTGTTTCTTTATGTATCCCGTTGTTTCAATTCGTGTTTTTTCTTGATTCATGATCGTTTATTTTAAGGCTTAATATATTAATTTTCAGCAAGAAAGTCAACTTATATTCCTGATATGCAAAAACCATTATCAGACTTAGGCATCATAACGAATAAATAATTACTAAACAATTTGCTGTACATTTTGGTTCATACTTGTAGTTTATACAACGAATCATTTACCTTTGTAAAAAATTCACTGAATTAATTAATGAAAGATCTTAAACGAGAAGATATTGAGATTATGGCTCCGGTTGGTTCTTACGAATCTCTTATGGCCGCTATTCAGGGGGGAGCTAATTCTGTTTATTTTGGGATTGAAAAAATGAATATGAGAGCACATTCATCAAATAATTTTACATTTGATGACCTTGAAAAAATTGTTTCAATCTGTAGTAAAAATAGCATTAGAACCTACTTAACTGTAAATACCGTAATTTACGACAAAGAACTTCGACTTATGCGTGACATAATTGATGCTGCAAAACGCAATCATGTTACAGCCATCATCGCATCGGATATTTCGGCAATCAGTTATGCCAGATCTATTGGAGTAGAAGTTCATATTTCCACACAACTGAATATTAGTAATATTGAAAGTTTGCGTTTTTATTCACAGTTTGCCGATGTGGTTGTGTTGGCTCGGGAACTTAATCTGGATCAGGTTTCGGAAATAAGCAAAGCAATTAAAGAAGAGCATATTACCGGACCCTCCGGCGAGTTAGTTAAAATAGAAATGTTTGTTCATGGCGCATTGTGTATGGCAATTTCGGGCAAATGTTATTTAAGTTTACACGAAAAGAATTATTCGGCAAATCGTGGTGCTTGTCTCCAAACCTGTAGAAAATCTTATATAGTAACCGAAAAAGAAACCGGTAATCAACTTGAGATAGACAATGAATATATCATGTCGCCCAAGGACTTATGTACTATAAACTTTTTAAATAAACTGTTAGATGCCGGTGTAAGCGTTTTAAAAATTGAAGGACGTGCGCGACCACCAGAATATGTAAAAACTGTATGTGAATGTTATCACGAAGCCGTTTTTTCTTACATTGACGGAAGTTATGGAGAAGAAAAAATTAATTCCTGGATGGAGCGTTTATCTGCCGTTTTTAACCGAGGCTTTTGGGATGGCTACTATTTGGGCAGGAAACTGGGTGAGTGGAGTCATAAATATGGTTCGAGAGCCACTAAACGTAAATTATATATTGGTAAAACAACCAATTATTTTACGAAGCTAAAAGTTGCTGAGTTTTTAATTGAAACTTATGATCTGAAAGTTGGTGATGAAATATTGATTACAGGGCCAACAACCGGTGTGGTACAAACGAAGGTTAAAGAAATTCGTGTTGATTTAGAAAACACAACAACAGCAAAAAAAGGTGTTCGATGTTCAGTCCCCGTCGACACCTTAATTAGAAGATCAGATAAGTTATACAAAATTGTTGATGCTGATAAAGTTAAACAACAATAGATTAACCTGTTTCAGCTAAGTCTTTGCCTTTAAACCATTCAATGGCTTCCTCTTCGGTATTAAACATTCTTAGGGGCAAGCCAAATTTATTCGATACCTTAATAATCATATTGATATAGTATTTTTTAAATACATTGCCATCGAATATTACTCCTGCTCTTTTTAAACCGGCATCAATTGCGGCAGGTAGCATTTCTGTTTCGAACCACCTTCTGTTTTCGGGAGATACCACACTTTGTTTACGTATATCCGATAAAAAATTATCAGCCGGATGGTTTTTTGCATAATCCAACAAAGTAATAAATGCGTACTGGTATTCCTCAGAGCTTGTTTTTCTTTTCCATTCAATTTTACCGAGTTTCAAGTCGCTGAAATAAGATACCGTAGCATAATCTGCATCGAGTATAACTTTTTCCATAATAATAATGTTTAGGTTATACCTTTTATACTCAATTACTTTATAATATGTTTCGGGCACAAGAATATATTTTCATATGTAGATTAACAAATACAATCTTACGCCAAGGAAAACTTGTTAATTTTGCTAAAAAATTTTTATAAAAAATAAAAAAATGCATAAATTGCATCTATAAAAAACAAGCATTTTAATATTAAAACCTATAGAAACACATAGCATTTTTAAATCCTACCAATCAGATTATATATAACTATTTTAAAAATAATATTTTTGTATAAATGAAATCAAGTAAAAATTTTCAAAAGTCAAAAAAAACACGACATTTTGAACATGAAGCAGAAGCGAAAGTAAAGAAAGTTGGTTCATCAAAGAAAACAAAATATTTTAAACGAGAAATCGAAGAAGAGTTAGATGAGCCGGAGGAGTTAGATCTTTTTGGATTTAATGACAACGAATCAGAAGAAGATGAAGATTAAAAAAACATAAAGGGCTTTATTAGCCCTTTTTTAGTTTTTATCCCAGGCGTTTATTGTGCCCCCCAGTGTAGTATTTAAAGTTTCTTTTTCAGGAGTTCCAAAATAATTTAAGCTTGCCCCGGTATTTACTCTTGCATCCAACAAGGAGTTCACAATAAACTCTGCTTTACCACCGGTATTTAACTTTATATAAGCTTCGTTGCTTTCAAAATTGGCTCCGGCAAATACACCACCTGTATTTACAAGCGATTCCAAAATTTTGGTATTGCCAGCTATGTCTATATGTGCTCCCTGATATGCATTTAGCTCAATAGCATTTAAATCAACTTTCAATTTAATTCGGCCTCCGCTGGTTGCATTTACAAATAATTTATCACCCTTAATCATTTCTTTAACGTAGATCTCCGCTGAAGCATTTGATGATAGTTCTCTAATCTCTGTATAGGTTAAAATTATTTTTACTTCGGCTTCATCATCAAATAAATTTGATTTCATGTCAATCTTAAGCAGTTTGTCGGAAACTACCGTATTGACATCCGATAGGTCGACATTTTTTGTGGTAATAATCAACGATTCTTTTTCGCCTTGTTTCATTTCTACATGAATATTTCCAAAAACATCCAGTTTATCAAAAGAATCAACATTTCGCACTTCTCTGTTTTGTCCAACTACCATAATAGTAAAAAACATAAGAGAAAGAGTTGCTAAAAAATTTAATGTTTTCATATGCTATGAGTTTTTTTTATTTATATAACACAAAAAAGGGACTGTGGTTCGTCCCCTTTAAAACTTATTACAAAAGAAAATATTATAATATTTTCTTAATATTTTCGGTAACAATATGTCCGTCGAATAATTGAACAATTCGGTGTGCATATTCTGCATCGGAAGGAGAGTGCGTTACCATTACAATAGTAGCTCCTTCTTTATTCAATTCTGTAAGGAGTTTCATCACTTCTTCGCCATTTGCCGAATCCAGGTTACCGGTAGGCTCATCGGCCAGTATCAGTTTTGGATTTGCCACTACAGCGCGGGCAATGGCAACTCTTTGCTGCTGTCCGCCCGATAATTGTTGAGGGAAATGCTTTCTTCGATGTGCTATTTTCATCCTGTCAAGAACTTCTTCTACTTTTTGCTTGCGCTCAGATGCCGAAACCTTTAAATATAAAAGCGGCAACTCAACGTTTTCGTAAACAGTAAGTTCATCTATCAGATTAAAACTTTGGAATACAAATCCGATATTTGCCTTTCGTAGCTCGGTGCGTTGTCTTTCTTTAAATTTAGACACTTCGGTATTATCAAACCACAATTCACCATCGGTGGGGTTATCCAGAAGGCCGATTATGTTTAGCAAGGTTGATTTTCCACAACCAGACGGCCCCATAATAGCAACAAATTCACCTTTTTTAACTTCAAGATCAACCTTGTTTAATGCAGTTGTTTCAATTTCATCGGTTCTGAAAACTTTAACCAGTTTATTTGTTTTGATCATGGTAATTTCTCCTTTTAAATTTTATTTATTATAAAGTTGGATACAATTTACAAAATTTTATTCATTCACTAAATTATTCTGATTTAAAGACAAACCCAAATATAAGCACTTGCATTTTTTACTCATAACGTAAGGTTTCAGATGGTTTTTTAAC
>CAYVEW010000032.1:0-30071 GCA_964450375.1 uncultured Bacteroidales bacterium | reverse complement strand
AAATTTCGAAGCGTAAACCATCATAAGCCAATGAAATGCCATGCGGAAGCTCTTCGTTAATATCGTGGTGTAATCCCATCTGATGACTTATGTGCGTTAGGTAAGCACGTTTGGGACTTAATTCCTTTATAATTTCCAAAGCTTCTGATAAGGAGTAATGCGAAATATGCTTTCGCTTGCGCAAGGCATCAATTACCAGATATTTTGTTCCGTGTAGTTTTTTCTTTTCTTCTTCGCCTATATAGTTTAAATCGGTCAAATATGAGAAATCCCCAATCCTGAATCCAAAAACCGGTAACTTGTAATGAAATCCACGAATGGGAATAATTTTTACACCTTTAATTTCAAAAGGCTCTGATGTTAGATTATATAAATTAATTTGTGGTGATCCAGGGTATTTTTTATCGCCAAAAGAATAAGCAAAGTCTGATTTAATGGCTTCCTGCACGCGTTCTTCAGCGTAAATGTCAACCGGTTTCTGATTCATAAAGTTAAATGCACGCACATCATCTAAACCGGCAATATGATCGCGGTGTTCGTGTGTAATTAGAATGGCATCAATATTCTTAACCTTTTCGCGCAGCATTTGCTGGCGGAAATCAGGTCCTGCATCAATAACAATGGTCACCCCTTCCGTTTCGATTAAAGCAGCTGTTCGTAAGCGTTTGTCGTTTGGGTCGGTCGACTGGCAAACGGGGCAGTTACAAGCAATAACCGGCACACCCTGCGATGTTCCTGTACCAAGAATTTTTACTTTCAAATCTTATTTCTTTTTTATTTCTAACCGGATAGAAAGATATAACAAATATAGCAAAACTACTACAGCTAAAATAGCCGAAGGAATTGCAGCCTGTTTTCCAAATAAAGTCATAGCTGTAACAACTGAAAAACCGGAACTTTTTATGGTTAGTAATAATACTTGTGTGATACTTCTTTCGTAAGCTACCCCAGCTTTCTTTGAAAAAAACTCGAACAAAGAACCAATAACGAACGTTCCCGACAGTAGTACTATTAATGATAAAAGAAGAATTTTGGGGTCACTAAAGAAAACATCTCTGTTCATACCTACGGCTGTAAAAATAATAATCGCAAAACCCCAGTCGACCACCTTGCCACGTATTTTTGCTACGTATTTAAAAATCGGTTTATAAAGTAAAAACCTGGATGCAATTAAAGGAATCAATACCAATTTTATCATTAAAATAAATAAAGCCCAGGCACTTATACTTACGCCCTTGGCAAAAATCTCAATTAAAGCCGGAGCGATAACAATGGATGCCAAGAACGCACCAAAAACTCCCAAAATAGAATACTCAATATCACCTTTCAAAATACCCGAAAAAGGAATTACGGCCACACCGGGTGGTGCAGCAACAATTACAACAAACCCCATAAACAACTCTTTGTTGGGCATAAGAAACCAGGCTAATACCAATACCACAGCTCCAAAAACAAAATAATTAAGTACTGTACCTGCCAACATAGGTTTAAATAATTTTTTTATTGGTAATAAAGCTTTTGAATCAATTCCAGTGGTAGAAAAAACCATTGTTATAGCCAATACATATATAGTGTAATCTTTAATATAAGCAGCGTAATCGCCAAAAATCATTCCCATGATTACTGCAAATACCAGGATAAAATTTCTATTCAAAATAATTTTTAATATAAAACTCATACACTTTAAATTTAATACAAATATAAAAGCTTATATCGATTTAAAATAATTCGATATAAGCTTAGGTTTATTACAATTAATTGATATGAATGTTTTATCTGTATTGAAATTCGCTCAAATATTTTATATTTTTGATATGAACCAAGCTTTTCAAATCATGAAAAAAATACTAAAAGCAGCTTTATGTTTATTGATAGTCTTTTCATTATCAATATCTTGCCAAAATGAAAAAAAGGACATTATTGATTTATCGACCCAGGATAAATACGAAAAGTTTTTAACAGAATTCGGAGTAAAAATTCCTGACAGTGCTAAGTTTGAACAGCTCAAAAAAACCAACGATGGAAATTATAAAATTTTTTATAGTTTGCCCCCATCCGAAAACCTGCAAGATTCGTTGCAAATGATGTACGAAAACGATTTAGATAATTTACTGTTAAATAAAGGTTGGACAAAACCTGAAAAGGGATGGAATCCTCGTGGAACCATGTATGAAAAAGGCGATTTGTACTTCAAATTTTTTATAACCGTATCGGAAAAACATAACATTTATGAATTGGCTTTTAAATATGGCCAATAATTAACATTACAATAAAAATAAAGTATGAATAAAATGCAAAATCTTTGTATTTTGCCCTTTTTAATGGTACACAAATGAAAAAAATAATAATACTTTTTACTGCTATTAGTTTATGTGCAAATTTACATGCACAACTGGAAGTGGCAGACACGGTTTTTTTAGCCGATAAAAATGATAATTACTGGAGTTCTTCATCAGAGCTTGAACCCGGAGCATATACTGATATTGGCAAGTATGGAGCCACAAACCTATCGGATTCCGACCCATCAACATGCTGGGCCGAAGGATCAATTGGCGATGGAGTTGGTGAGTATGTTTTATTAACTATTCCTAATAATACGACTCAATTAAGAATTAGAAATGGTTATCAGAAAAATAAAAACATTTACCTGGCTAATAACCGGCCAAAAACGATTGAGTTAAGTGTTTGTGCATTCTTTCAATTAGGTGGTTATGTAACCGAAACACACACCGGATTTAGTATTAGTGAACCATTATGTTCTACTGTTGCAACATTAGAAGATCAATTTGATTATCAGGATTTAAACATGAACATAGATTGGATGAAAGTGCATGAACAATTAACGCGAGATAATACCTTCGATAAAGATCAGTTTATACTTAAAATTAAAATTCTCGATGTATATAAAGGAAACAAGTGGAACGATGCTTGTATTTCTGATATCCACGTTATTCCGAGTCCATATTTTAGCTTAACCGATGATGAACAAGGTTTTGTTAAAGTTTATGAATTAAAAACAGACACGCTGTTTTATAATCCGGAAAGTATATTTCAGATTCTAGAAATTAGCAAAGATGCTCAATGGATTATCTTTATAGAAATGCCTGCCGACATTGAAAATTCGAGAGGAGAAACCATCTACAAATTATTCAACACAAATCAGGAGAAGTTTATTGAATTGGATGATATGTTTCAAATGTATGGTTTTATTATTGAAGATGACAAAACCTATATTGAAGGATTGGATAGAAACTTAGAAGAGATTACTATTTTACTTGACACTAATGATTGATTTTTTAATGAAAATAGTTTAATCTTCATTTATACTTTCTATTTTTGCTCAAGAAAAATCAAGTTTTAAAATGGCAAAATTATACCTTATTCCAACTACTTTAGGTGATAGTCCGATTGAAAATGTTATACCAAAATATGTTATCGACATAATTAACTCAACGAATCATTACATTGTTGAGAATATTAAAACAGCACGCAGGTTTTTAATAAAAGCCGGAATTCAAACCAAAATAGACGATTTAAGCTTCTATGAGTTAAATAAGCACTCAATACCGGAAGAGTACGAATCGTATCTGAAACCGATCGAAAACAACGAAAATATTGGCATTATTTCAGAAGCAGGCACCCCCGGAGTTGCAGATCCTGGAGCCGATATTGTAGATATTGCTCACCGTAAAAATATTCCTGTTGTTCCGTTGGTGGGGCCTTCATCCATCTTATTATCCGTTATGGCTTCGGGTTTAAATGGCCAAAGTTTTTCATTCGTTGGCTATCTGCCCATAAAAAAAACCGACCGAATTAAACGGATTAAAGAGCTGGAGTGGAAATCGCAAACCGAAAACCAAACGCAATTATTTATTGAAGCTCCTTACCGAAATCAGAATTTATTGGATGATATTATAACAAATTGTAGTCCAAACACTAAACTTTGTATTGCCTGCGATATTACATTGGAAACAGAATTTATTAAAACCAATACAATTGCTGATTGGAGAAAAGGCGTTCCGAATTTGCACAAGCGGCCAACAATCTTTCTTATTCATAAATACTAAAAAACGGGAGCCAGATGGTTCCCGTTTTCTTTTTCTTGACTAAATTTATTCCTAATAAAAGGTCGTAAGTTTTAAAATCTGAATATTTTACGTTCTGATTTAGGTTTAAAGATGTTTAAGTTATACGTTAACAATATTTCGTGTGTACCGCCATTTACACCCGACAAACCATTTAATGAATATTCGTATCCGTATCCCACATTAATTTCGTCGTAGACTTTACCAAACACAAAAAATCCCATGGCATCGCCAATTCGGTACATTAAACCGCCACCCAGCCAGTTTTTATATACGGCCTGCACGGTAATATCGTTGGATACCGGCGAACCGGTTACAATTTTAGTTAACAAACTGGGTTTTAACATCCAATCCTTATCGATTTGCCAGTTATAGCCCCCCATAATAAAATAGTGATTTTTTAACTGATTATCATCTGTTGCATATTCATCATCTATTTTTGTCTGAATTAACTTTGGAGCTGAAAATCCAACGAAATATTGGGGTGTATACATAAAGAACCCAAAACCCAAGTTTGGGCTTGTTTTTGATTCATTTCCACTAAACTGATCATCACCTTCATCAATTACTTCTAAACTGCTTAAATCGGCTTTATAACTGTTTATTCCAAGCTTAAGTCCCATAGATACATTAATTTTACCATAAAGCTTAATTCGATAAGCATAATTTACGGTAAAAAAAGTATTACTTACCGGGCCAACTTTATCTGTTACCAATGTAACACCTACCCCCATGTTATCCCATGGTATTGGAGAATGTGCAGTCAAACTAAATGTTTTGGGTGCACCTTCCATTCCAACCCACTGTAAACGGGTTAATGTATTTATAAACAGATTTTCGGTTGTTCCTGTAAAAGCAGGATTAATGCTAATATTTGCAGGATTCATTGTTAAAGAGTTCGACATGTATTGCGTAAACATGGGTTCCTGCTGTGCATCTACTCTTCCCACTAATACAACCAATAATACTACAACTACAAATAAATTTTTCATATATTTTATTGATATCATCATTTCTGCCCCCTATCGTTTAATAAATACTGAACCATTTATTTTCTCACTCTTTCCTTCTATCTCCAATATGTAGAAGTAAGTTCCTGTAGGCAATTCAGAACCAACCGAGCTGCCCCTGTTTGATTTACCGTCCCAGTTATTCTTGTAATTATCGCTTGAATACACCAGGCTTCCCCATCGGTTATAGACTCTTAGTTTTGCACGATTATGATGCTGCAGATTCTCGATTACAAAATAATCGTTCAAGCCATCCTTTTTGCCAGGCGAGAATGCTTCACCGATTCTTAGCGTTTTACTATCGTTGTCGATATTAACTAAATGAATATCATCTAACACGATTGCATTATACAAAGGATCAATACTCTCTGAATTTGAGAAGCTGATAGAATAACTAATATCTCCGTCGACTTCATTATCATCTACTCCTGTTACGGTAATCATAACAGTATCCGACCAATTTTCGGGAGTAAATAATACATCCACTTTATCTAATGTTCCTTCGGATAAATCACTGGATTCAATTTCCAATGATACATTCTCCAATGGTTTTGAGTTAAGAACTGCTCTTATAATAGCTGATGTTCCATTTTCGTTGGTTTCGTATGAATTAGCATTAACATAAATGCCCGCTTCATCATTGTCGATGTTTATTACTTGTACCGATGGAACATTGAGTCCATTATATGATAAATCGGTACTAATGGCATTATTAAAGAGAACCTGGTATTCGATATCGCCATCATCAACATCATCATCAACTCCTGTAACTACAACACTTTGAGCTACATTCCAGTTTTCGGTTGTAAAAGTTAGTCGGTTTTCAGAGATTATACCTTCGGTTAAATCACTTGAATACAGGTCTAAATGCACACTCGTTGTTGGTTGGTTATTAAGCACCACATCGAAGCTTGCTGTTGTTCCATCTTCGGATGTATTTCCGGTAATTTCAGAAATAATTACACCAGGTAAAGTTCCGGAAGAGATTTGAATAGTTACCATTGCTATATCATAATCACCATCAACATCCGAAACCAGATAAGCAAAATATTCTATTCCTTCGTAGCCTGTTAATGGAGTATACGATAAGGTATTATCCGAATTTACAATAATATTCCCGATTAAGATATCGGTAAGAATTTGTACATTAATACCGCCATCTTCAAGGCCGGAATCATTATCTAACACATCCAACACAACTGTTTCGTTCACATTAACATAGAACTTATCGTCGACAGCAAGCGGAACTGCATTTGTTTCGCGCACTGTAATTGTTACAGTAGCAATATCACAATCGTTGTCTTTATCGCATACACGATATACAAATTCGTCGGTGCCAAGATAATTATTATCCGGTGTATAGGTAATTGTATTGTCCGCATTAATCTGAAGCGTTCCGTTTTGCGGATTCGTTTCGATGCTAATAATTATACCACCATCTTCAAGACCTGTATCATTAAACAGCACATCCACATCAACACTGGTATTGATACTTGTACCACGATAATCATCATTTGCTACCGGAATATTATTGGTATAATCCAAAACACTAACAAATACGGTTGCGGTATCATAATCGCCATCCATATCTTCAATCCAATATTTGAATTGGTCTTCACCCACAAACCAGTTGGATGGTGTATAGCTTACGGTATAATTTTCGTGAACCGTAACACTTCCAAATTCAGGTTCTTCAAATATGATTACTTGACCAATACCGTCATCAAGATTCAGGTCGTTCGACAGAATATTATGATTAATCGTTTCGTTCATTTTCGTGGTGATGTAATCATCCATGGCATCAGGATTAGAATTTATTCCTGATTTAACGGTAATTATAACATCAGCAATATCCGAATCACCATCTGCATCTTCCACCTGGTAACTAAATGTTGATTCGCCAACATAATCTGTTGCAGGAGTAAATGTTATGGTATTATCAGCATTAACTACAACAGAACCTTCAGAAGGATCAGGGTTCGAATTAATTGTAAGTATAATGCCACCATCTTCTAAGCCGGTATCATTTACTAATACATCAACGGTTACAGCAGTGTTTAAACTTGTGCCCCGTCGATCGTTGTTGGCAACAGGAACATAGTTTGGTTCATCTGTTACAGTAACCATAACTTTAGCAATATCATGATCACCATGCACATCTTCAATCCAGTATTCAAATTCATCAGAACCAACAAACATATTGGCCGGTGTGTAAGTAATTGTTCGGTTGCTATTAACCACAACTTCACCATAAAGTGGTAATGAATGAATTAACAGATTGCCAAATCCATCTTCTAAACCTGCATCATTGTCCAGTACACTTACATGAACTGATGTGTTTACTGTTGTTGTAACATGATCATCTACAGCAACCGGAATGTGATTTACTATACCTTCTTCCAATACAGTTATTGTAACTCGGGCATTATCTGAATCACCATCTGCGTCGGTAACTGTATATTCAAAACTACTCGATCCGGAATATCCTACTGCAGGTGTAAATAGAATTTCATTGGTACCAGAAATAACACTTGCTAATCCTTCTGAAACAGCAGGTGGACTTAAGATTTCAACAAGCATAGGCAAATCTTCTAATCCTTCATCATTTTCCAATACATTTATTGATACAGGCGTTTCGAATTCAGTAGCACAAGCATCGTCATTTGCCACTGGTATATGATTACCTTCCTTAGTTACCGAAACACGAACAGTTGCTGTATCATAATCGCCATCAACATCTTCAAGCCAATAAGTAAATTCATCGGTTCCAATAAACCAGTTCGTTGGTGTATAACTTATGGTTCTGTTCGGATTAATTTCAACATTTCCATTCGCCGGGGCATTGAATATAATCAGTTTACCAAATCCATCATCCAAACCACTATCATTCCCCAATACATTAATTTCCACAGTAGTATTTTCGTAAGTTTCTGCGGTATCATCATTGGCAACCGGAATGTAATTTACAACACCTTCTGCTTTAACAGTAATTGTAACTTTTGCTACAGACCATTCGCCATCTTTATCCGTTATCCTGTATTGGAAATTCATAACACCCGAGAATCCTGGGGCAGGCTCAAAATCAATCATTTCGCCATTTACGACAGCAGTACCCTGTGCCGGTTCAGATTCAATACTTATAATTATTGGTTTATCATCTAAACCGGAATCGTTGGTTAAAACATCTATACTTACCAATGATTCGTACTCTGTTCCACGAGCATCATCGTTTGCAAGCGGAACTGAATTAGGAGTTTCAATAACATTTACGGTTACAGTTGCAATATCGTAATCGCCATGAATATCTTCTACCCAGTATTCAAAATAATCCGAACCGAAGAATAAATTCGATGGAGTATATGTTAAGGTACGATTCGCATTAACCACAACACTACCGTATGCAGGTTCTGATTGTATTTTGAGTTTACCAAAACCATCGACTATCGTATCATTCGCCAATACATTTATAGTAACCGCAGTATTGATTATTGTTTGTGCAGTATCGTCGACTGCAACAGGAACATGATTCACAACGCCTTCTTCCAGCACCGTGATCGTTACAGTTGCAGTATCCGAATCTCCATCAATATCAGTAACCGAATATTCAAAAACGGAAATGCCTGAGAAACCATCTGCAGGAGTATAAAGAACTGAATCTCCTGACACAACAGCTAAACCTTCGGATGGATTTGTAATAATTTGCAGTGTTATTCCGCCATCATTTAATCCTGAATCATTCACTAAAACATCTACGTAAACAGGGGTTTCGTACTCAGTAGCACGAGCATCATCAGTGGCTACGGGAACAACATTTGGTGTTTCTATTACACTTATAAATACCGTTGCGATAGCATAATCGCCATGGATATCTTCAATCCAATATTCGAAACGATCGTCTCCAACAAATAAATTAGAAGGAGTATACGTAATGGTTCGGTTTGCATTTACAAGTACAGTACCAAAATTGGGTTGTGTATGTATTTTTAGATCGCCAAAACCATCGAGAACAGTATCGTTTGCAAGCACGATAATATTTGTTGCTGTATTTATGCCTGTTTCCACAAAATCGTCAACTGCAACCGGAATATGATTTGTTACACCATTCTCTAATACTGTGATGGTAAGCGTAGCGATATTTGAGCAATCGCCGTCTTTATCGCATACCTGGTATCTTAAAGATGTGGTTCCGCTATAACCGTCAGCAGGAGTGTACAAGATAGAATCTCCTGTTACTGATGCTGTTCCTTCATCAGGTAAAGAAATAATGTCCAATACAATTCCGCCATCTTCCAAACCGATATCATTAATTAAGACATCCACGTATACAGGCGTTTCGTACTCTGTTGCGCGGGCGTCATCATTGGCTACTGGGATAGCATTTGGTGTATCGCTCACACGAACTGTGACAGTTGCTATATCGTAATCACCATGAACATCTTCAAGCCAATATTCGAAACTTTCGTCGCCAATAAATAAATTGGATGGTGTATATGTTATGGTGCGGTTTGCATTTACGATTACACTACCAAAATCAGGTTCTGCATGAATTTTTAAATCCCCAAACCCATCCAGAATAGTGTCATTGGCCAGAACGTTGATGTTCACAGCATTATTAACTGTGGTTTCGGCCGCATCGTTTACAGTTACAGGAATATGATTTATAACTCCTTCACCCAACACAGTAATCGTGACTTGAGCAGTATCGGAATCGCCATTTATATCTGAAACCGAGTATTCGAAAACAGAAATGCCAGAGAAGCCATCTACCGGAGTGTAAAGAATCGAATCCCCAGTCACAAGAGCTGCTCCTTCTGCAGGATCTGTTACAATTTGTAAAGTTATGCCGCCATCTTCCAGTCCTGTATCATTTCTTAGCACATCCACATAAACAGGTGTCTGGTATTCTGTACCACGTGCATCATCGTTCGCTACAGGCATATAATTCGGAGCTTCGGTAACTGTAATGTATACGCTTGCTATGTCGTAATCGTAATCTCCATCAACATCTTCGACCCAATATTCGAAATGATCGTTACCAATAAATAAATTATTTGGAGTATATGTGATGGTGCGGTTTTCATTAACAATTAATGTACCGTGCGAAACATCGCTAAATATTTTCAAATCGCCAAAACCATCCAAAATAGTATCGTTGGCTAAAACATTAATATCCACCGGAGCATTTACATAAGTATTTGCATAATCGTCGACTGCAACCGGAATGTGATTAATAACACCTTCTTCGAGCACAGTAATCGTAACCTGAGCCGTATCCGAATCGCCATCCACATCCGTAACCGAATATTCAAAAACTGACAATCCAGAGAATCCATTTGCAGGAGTGTAAAGAATTGAATCTCCTGATACATTAGCAGTTCCTTCTCCCGGGCCAGTAACAATTTTCAATGTTATTCCGCCATCTTCCAGTCCAGTATCATTTCTTAAAACATCAACATAAACAGGTGTCTGGTATTCTGTACCGCGCGCATCATTGTTTGCAACAGGCTTATAATTAGGCGTTTCTACAACCCTTACCGAAACGCTTGCAATGTCGTAATCGCCATGTATGTCTTCTACCCAGTACTCAAAACTGTCGTCGCCAATAAATAAATTAGACGGAGTATAGGTAATGGTCCTGTTTTCATTTACAAGTACTGATCCAGAAGCAGGCTCGGTGTAAATTTTTAACTCACCAAAACCATCATGCAGCGTATCGTTAGATAAAACATGAATATCGACCGGTGTATTAATGATCGTTTCAATTACATCGTTTACGGCAACAGGTATGTGATTTGTTACTCCTTCTTTTAATACTGTAATTGTAACTTGAGCTGTATCAGAATCTCCATCCATATCGCTAACAGAATATTCAAAAACCGATATTCCGGAAAAACCATTTGCCGGAGTATAAAGAATTGAGTCTCCTGACACTTCGGCTGTTCCTTCTCCAGGGCTTGTTACAATTTTAAGAGTTATTCCGCCATCTTCCAATCCACTATCATTTGCTAAAACATCAACATAAACCGGAGTTTGGTATTCAGTAGCACGAGCATCGTTAACTGCAACCGGCGTAGCATTTGGCACTTCAATTACACTTATAAATACCGTTGCAATAGCATAATCGCCGTGCGTATCTTCAAGCCAATATTCGAAACGATCATCACCAACAAATAAATTAGATGGTGTATATGTAATGCTTCGGTTATCATTTATTACAACTGAACCAAAAGCGGCTTGTGTTTGTATTTTTAGCTTGCCAAATCCATCCAGAATAGTGTCGTTATCCAATACATAAATACTTACAGGCATATTTACAGTAGTTTCAACTGTATCGTTCAATGCTACAGGGATATGGTTTATCTCTCCATCTTCCAGCACCGTAATAGTTACTGTTGCATTATTTGAACAATCTCCGTCATCATCACACACCTGGTATCTGAATGTTTCAGTTCCCGAGAATCCCAAATCAGGTGTATAACGAATTGAATCTCCTATAACCTGGGCTATTCCGTTAATTGGAGCAGTAGTAATATTTAACGCTAATGGCGCATCATCCAAACCTGAATCATTTACCAATACATCAACATATACAGGTGTTTCATAATCTGTTGCTCTGGCATCATTTACTGCAACCGGTTGCGAATCGCCAACAGGAATTACATTTATACTTACAGTTGCAGTATCGTAATCGCCATCAACATCCTGAACATGATAAATGAACGAATCAGAACCTGTAAAATCTGCATCCGGCGTATAAGTTATGGTGCGATTTGTATTAACTATTACACTACCATGAGCAGGATTACTATGAATCTTCAAAGTATCAAAACCATCTTCGAATCCTGTATCATTCGCTAATACGCTAATATTTGCCGATGTGTTAATATATGGCTCAACATAATCATTAACAGCATCAGGTTGATGATTTACCGTGTGTATGTTTACGGCAACATATGCCGTATCGCTATCGCCATCAATATCTTCAACCTGGTAAATAAATTTTACAAGGCCCAAATAATCTAAAGCCGGAGTAAAAATAATGTTTTCTCCACTTACAACTGCTGTTCCCTCTGATACTTCAGGGCCTTCAATAATACTAATGGTAATACCTCCATCTTCCAATCCGTAATCATTAAATAACACATCAATACTTGCATCCGTATTTATGCTTGTTGCTCTATTATCTCCAATCGCTACAGGAATATCGTTGATTTTGGTAACATCAACAGTAACTGTTGCAACATCACAAGCACTTTCAGCATCACAAACACGGTATTCGAAGGTTTCAATACCATTGTATAATTTGTTTGGAATATACGTAATACTGTTATCAGACTCGACAGTAACCGATCCATGAACAGGTTGAGTGCTTATAGTTAAAGCCAGACCACCATTATCAAGACCATTGTCATTGTCTAAAACATCAATATTAATTTCTGTTTCTTCGTCGGTTGTTGCTGAATCATCGTTCAATCTCGGTCCCGAATCGTCGCGGTTAGTAACCAAAACATTCTGAACCACACCAATGGTATCGTAACCATTATCAGCACTTTGTGGACTACTTAATTCAATGGTATACGGCTGATCACCATCGTCGATGTCATCATCAACTCCGGTAACAGTTACCAATTGATTGGTTGACCAATCAGCTGTAGTAAATGTTAAGGATGATTTATCAATTACACCTTCGTTCTCATTGCTTGAGCTTAAATTAATTAATACATCGTGCGTTGGTAAACTATTTAACCTTACGTTAAAAGTGGCCGTTCCACCTGCTTCGGTTGTAACAAGCCCATTAATAGGGAATACGGTAATTCCCGGGCTATCGTCATCAGCATTTACCAAAGTAATATCATCAGCATCCATACCATCATAATTTAAATCGCTGCTTACCGCAGGATCAATCACAATATGATAGGTTTGAGTTCCGTCCGCTGTAGCATCGTCGACTCCGGTTACTGTAATTTCAACAGGAATATTCCAATCGATAGATGTGAATGTTACATTCGCATGCGAAACGGTTCCTTCTGCTGTATTATCGGATTCTATGTCGATACTAACATCATCAGTAGGCTCGCTATTTAATACAATTGTAAATGTAGCTGTAGTTCCATCTTCTGATGTATTATTAGAAATTGCCGAAACAATTATATCTGCTACATCATTATTAATAGATGTAACTGCTACATCTGCCGCATTTCTGTTTTTATAATTGTTATCGTCGCTTATTGCAGCAGCCGTAATAATATTAAATGTTATATCTCCATCGTCAATATCATTATCAACCGGTGAAACAGTTATGGTTTGTGCCACATTCCATTCTGCCGGTATAAATGTTATACTTGCTTTATCAATAGTGCCTTTATCGGTATTATCAGAACTTAAGTTAATGCTAACATTATGGGTTGGCTCACTGCGTAAAACAATTGTAAACGTTTGATCAGCACCTGTTTCGTTTATTGTAAGATTTTGCGGGCTAACAATTATTCCTGCAAGATCATCGTCCTGGTTAGTTAGAGATACATTTGCAGGATTTATATTATTATATAATGGATCACTGCTAACAGCAGGTTCGGTAATAATAAAATATGCTATATCCGTATCGGCAATATCATCATCCTGCCCGGCAACAGTAACCGTCTGATTCACATTCCAGTTGCCCGGAGTAAATGTTAAGGAGCTTACATCGGGTATACCTTCATCTTCATTATCGGAATACAGGTTAAAGGTAACATTGGCAGTAGGCTCGCTGTTTAAGCGTACGTTAAAGCTGGCAGTTGTTCCATCTTCCTTAGTATATAAACCAGCCGTTGGATTCACAATAATTCCAACTAAATCATCATCTTCGTTAAGAACTTCAACAGAAGTATTTAACGTTGAACCATAATTGCCGTCTGGACTACTAACACCCAAATTAATGTAGTAGGTTTGATCACCATCATCAATATCATCATCTTGTCCGGTTACGGTAACTGTTTGAGCAGAATTCCAATTAGCAGATGTGAAAGTATAACTTGCTGGTAAAGCAGTACCTTCCAAGGTATTGCTTGAGCTAAAACTAACTACAACATCATCCGTAGGTTCTGAATCCAGCACAACAGTAAATGTTGCTGTGCCGCCACTTTCGGTTGTATTACCACTAATTGCAGTTACTGTTATACCTGCATTATCATTATCTATATTTGTAACAGCAACATCGGCGGGGTCAATTGCATTATACACAGCATCCGATCCGGTTGTTACCGATGATATAATAGTATAAGCAATATCACCATCATCTATATCATCAGGAACTCCTGTAATGGTAATGGTTCGTGGTGAGTTCCAATTACTGGTTGTAAAACTAACATTCTCTGGAGACAGAGTACCCTCGCCCGTATCGCTTGAAACAAAATTAACGGTAACCGTGGCTGTAGGCCGTGTATCCAAAACAACTGTGAATGTTGCTGTTCCGCCATCTTCTGTAGTTTCCAAACCACTTGTAGGTGAAATGCTTACTCCGGCAACATCATCATCTTCGTTTATAACTGCAACAGATGTATTCATTACTGAACCATAATTACCATCGGCACTGCTAAGGCTAACATTTATATTGTATGTCTGATCGCCATCATCTACATCATCATCCTGCCCGGTTACCGTAACTGTTTGAGCAGTATTCCAATTAGCTGATGTAAAAGTATAACTGGCTGGCGTAAAGGTTCCTTCTAATACATTGGTTGAACTAAAACTAATTATAACATCAGCAATTGGTTCTGTATTGAGCACTACAGTAAAAGTTGCTGTTCCGCCACCTTCAGTTGTATTTCCACTGATAGCAGATACAGTTATACCGGCATTGTCGTTGTCTTCGTTTATTACTTCGACAGATGTATTCATTGCCGAACCATAATTACCATCGGCACTGCTTACACTTATATTAATATCATATGTTTGATCACCATCGTCAATGTCATCATCTTTTCCGGTTACAGTAACTGTTTGATGAGAATCCCAATTACCAGCTGTAAAAGTATAACTTGCAGGCGAAACCGTTCCTTCTACTAAATCAGTAGAAACGAAACTAATGGTTACGTTAGCTGTTGGCTCAGTATCTAACACCACATTAAATGTTGCTGTACCACCACCTTCAGTTGTGTTTCCACTTATAGCAGATACGCTTATTCCGGCATTATCATCATCTAAATTTGTTACACTTACATTATTTACAGGCATACCATCATAAACAGGATCAGAGCTTACTGCATCTGCATGAACAATGGTATAATTAATGTTGCCATCGTCGATATCATCATCAACACCTGTAACTCTCACTGTTTGAGCTGTTGACCAATTTCCAGCAGTAAATGTAACACTTGATTTGTCTACAACGCCTTCCCCCGTATCGGAAGAAGATATGTTAATGGTAACATCTGCAGTTGGTTGCGTATTGAGTACAATGGTATATTCAGCATATCCACCAGATTCGCTCGTTTGCAAACCAGATGTTGGTAAAACCGTGATCCCTGCAATATCATTATCGGCATTGGTTACCTGAACATCATCTATTGCAATATTATTATAATCGCTATCACTGCTACTTGCTGTTGTTGTAATCGTATATTGAACATCTCCATCAGCCAGCGCATCATCCAATCCGGTTATAGTAACATCTTGCGGTGTATTCCAATTTGCCGAAGTAAACGTAACCGATGATTTATCAATTGAACCTTCCGTATTATCAACGCCACTAAAACTAATAGTTACATCGTGTTTTGGTTCTGAAGTAAGAACCAGGCTAAATGTTGCAAAAGCTCCGGTTTCTGATGTATTAATCTCTGTAGGACTTACTGTAACTCCAGCCACATCATCATCATTGTTTGTTACTGAAATGTCAATATCATCAAGCGATGTATATGGTGTATCACCTGAGGTAACCGATAATGTAATCGTATAGCCTATATCGCCATCTACAACATCATCATCAACACCAGCAATAGTAACCGTTTGGTTTGTGTTCCAGTTTGTACTGTTAAATGTTAAACTTGATTTATCAACAGTTCCTTCGTCGGTGTTATTGGATATTACACTAATTGTAATCGGATTTACTGGTTGAGTTTGCAACTTAACTGTAAAGCTTGCTTCGCCACCTGCTTCATTAGTTACCAAGCCTGCAAGCGGTGCTACAATTAATGAAGCTTCGTCATTATCTGTGTTTGTAACTGACACATCAGCAGGGTTAATACCATTGTATGTACCATCCAAACTGGCTGCAGCTGCAGTTATAATAGTATAAGGAATGTCTCCATCGTCGATTGGATCATTCACACCGGTAGCTGTAACGGTTTGTGGTGTATTCCAGTTTAAAGGAGTAAATACAACATTTGCAGGAGATACGGTTCCTTCAGTCTCATCACTAGAGCTAAGAGCGATTGTAACGTTACTTGTAGGTTCCGAATCTAAAACAATGGTAAAAGTATCATCATCTCCATCTTCAGAAGTAACTAAACCAGCTGTTGGGCTAACTGTAACTCCGGCGATATCGTCGTCAGAATTCGATATTTCAACATCGTCGACCAACAGACCATTAAAATTTAAATCTCCCGGACTTGTAGTTAATGATGTATTTATGTAATAGGTCTGATCAGTATCATCAATATCATCATTCTGACCGGTAACCGTAACAACAACCGCAGAATTCCAGTTGCTTGCATCGAATGAAATACTTGCTGTGTTAGCACCGGAATCAAAGGTTCCTCTGCTAACTCCTGTTACTAAACCTTCATCCGTATTACTTGACGATAACGTAATTGTAACCTCTGCATTTGGCTGGCAATCGAGCACCACATTGAACTGAGCTGTTCCTCCTGCCTCGCTTGTGGTTAATCCGCTTACAGGATCAACAGAAACTCCGGCAACATCGTCATCAAGGTTAACAAGATCCACATCATCGGCATTCAAACCATTGTAGTATATATCACTGCTACTAACTGCATTTGTTATAATCGTATAATTAATATCTCCATCAATTATATCGTCGTCAACACCCTGAACAGTTACTGTTTGTGCAGTACTATAATTAGCCGCTGTAAAAGTTAAGCTAACAGATACCGGAGAATTTATAACTCCTTCGGAAGCATCACTTGAGCTTAAATTAATGGTAACATCAGCGGTAGGTTGTGTATTTAAATATACTGTAAAGCTTGCTGTAGTTTCATTCTCGCTTGTATTTCCACTAATTGCCGAAACAGTAATTCCTGGGGTTCGAACAAATATATTAGCGGTATCACTTAGCATTACTTCACAATTACCATTATCCGCTCCTACCCTAAAAATATTATTTCCTAAAGATAAGTGAGTATCTGCAATATCTATCGTAATTGTACCCAAACCACTTCCAGATGCAATTGAAACAGTAGTATCAGAAATATGGTACACATTGTATAAGATACCACTTTCTGCATTATTAATTACTAATTGTCCATTATCATGACCCGGATCAACCGTATTTCCGCTTATGATATTCCCAGTATTTGCAGCGTTAATTACAGTTACAGCAAACGGCTCTGATGTGTTGCTACATCCATATTTACTAACATATAAAGTGTAATTGCCTGCATTGGCAGACGATGCATTATCAATAGTCAGATTTCTTCCACTATAGGTATCTCCAGATGGCACATGAGTCCATTCATACACGGCATTTGTTTCAGTTGCTGTTAAATCAATTGTTTCACCGGTACAAACATCCTGATCGCCTGAAAAAGTAGTGATTGGAGCAACTATAACATTAAAGTAACGTGATGACGTGCAAGTTTCACCTTCAACCGTTTTAGTTACAGTAAGCGACCATTCGCCGATACTTACCGGAGCAATTTGTTCTAATATTCGGCTTGTAGCAACTTCTGTTCCTTCATATTTCCATGAATAAGTGGCACCAACTTCTTCAGCAATCAGGTATAAGTCATCGCCTTCGCAAACAATGGTATCACCATTAAATTCCAAACTTGGGCTCACCGTAACGGCAAACTCTTCGATTACTTGCGATAAACCATCGTCGACCATAACATAAATAATCGCCCGACCCGATTGATTTGCCACCGGTGTAACCGTTACGGTTCTATTCGTACCCGTACCTTCAATATGAATACCAGAATGTGGCACAAAACCCGGATTTGCAGAAAAACCTGTTACCACCAAATCGGCAGGGTCTGTTTCTGCATCATTCACGGTAAATGCAATAGGTGCTGTTGGTGTATTCGTGCAAAGCTTCTGATCGTCAATTGGACTAATTGTAGGCTTTGTGTTTATTATAAAATAAATATTTTCCTGATTGTTACTTTCAATACCATTACTCGCTGTCGCCTTCCAAATTAAACTATCCTTCCCGTGATAGCCTGCCGGTGGAGTGTATTTAATTAAATCAATATCTGCCCTGTTAACATTAAGGCCTGCTGTTGCAGGATTCCCATCATAATATAAAGTACCTTCTGCAGGAAGTGATACAATCTCGATGCTACTTAAGGGGGCATCAGTTGCCTGGAAAAATTTGTAATCAAGGTCAGTTACATCAAAAATAATATCCTGGTCTACATCTCCTTCAAAATATACATCTCCCACAAATGGAGCCGAACCATCGATACATTTAGTAAGACTCTGCTGAACAACCACATCAAAGCTTGAATATCCCAAATCAATGGCATTAAACCAGCTATTCATGGTATTTAAATTTCCATTGTTATCATCATCTGCATTACCTGCCCACGACCATGTTCTTGGTATATCTACTTCAACTCGAAGTTGTTTCTTTTCAGTATCGTCCATTAAGCCGGTTCCTGTATTGTCGCCCCAATTCGTAATTTGGGTATCATCCCAGTAAATGGTAGTATTTAATTTTTCGAATGGACGAACAGCAGATGTAGTTATTCCACTTAACTCTTCCACATCATACAATGGAAAATGTGATGGGCCACGTCCTAAAAATGTTGCTGATGCATTATATTTCCCATCTGCAACAACAGCTCCACCAACCGCATCTGTTTTAAAATCCCATAATATATAATTCAAGCCCCTTTTCAGCTCACGATAAATAACACGATCGCTTCCTGTCGGACTATACTCGCCATCACCATCAATGTCAAGAAGAATTACGGTATATCCATCCAGACTTGATTCAATTTTGAAAAACGTAACATCTTCGTATGGACAATCGAACTCTCTGTTCTTTTCAAGTATAACAGAATCAATCTGAAGATCCAGGTATAGCGGATCCCGATTGTAGTCGTAATCCATAAAAAGCTCTTCTTCGGCCCAAACTTTCACCTTAGGCGGTGTTAAAAGTATGTTAGGCCATACAGTTCGATCGGGGTCGTTAAAAAACACCGGGTATTCGGCTATATCTTCTCCACTTATCTCATCGCCTTCCATACTTTGTGTTCGTTTAACGTAGTTGGGTTCTTCGCTATTCGGCGTAATACCAAAATGATTAGCCAGAAATACGAAAGAAAAGGTTGTCATTTCGAAGTTTACCTTGTTTATCAAACGATCTTCTGTAACCACGTAAAAATGGGCATTCACCGGATACTGGTCGAAACTGGTATTACATAACTGCCAGGCATAAGACCACAAACGCCCTGCAGAACGGTTAGGCTCGCCGGGGTTCGTAATAACATTATTGAAAGCATCTGTAACGGTTACATCGAAGTATTGTAATGCGAATCTTCTTCGACGTATTTCATTTGGAGGATCTGATCCATTGGTATCGAAAGGATATAACCAAGAAGAAAACTCAATATAATGATTACCTGTACTTGTTGCTTCATAAACTAGAGGTTGGTAACCTCCTGAAATAGGAGTGCCATTTAAGATTGCGCCATTCGGACCGTTTATCGCTTCGGAATAGTTATCTATGTAGCCGTCGTTTCCAGATGAAGTCATAACTTGCTCATGCACTTCTACTCCGTTAGGGTCTAATATACGGAATGATCTATATCGGTAATTAGTATATACATCACTAGAGTATCCTTCAGTATTAATTGTCATTCCATAATACATTTTCTCTCCTGCGTGCATATAAATATTAATACGTTCTTTCTCACCGCTATTATATAATCCAAAATTATTATTCGCAAAAACACCAAATTCCAGATACAATTTATCTCCTGCAGTTGGCATTAATTGCTTTGTTCCTTCCTGTCCGTATGTATATAATGTGACAAAAAATAGTAGTAAAAGTGTTAGCTTTCTCATGTTATCCCCGATTTGTTTCGATTCAAAAAATTATATAATAATTTTTAAACTTTTAAATTATTTTGACTTGCCTAATTAACCTACTCCCTTTTGGTTAACTACAAGCACTTATACAATATTAATTATCAACACTTTACAACATAGCATGATGTAAAAAAGTGCATAATTCATAAATTGCTTTTTTTGACGAATATTTTGTTTTTGTTGATTAGCAAAAGTTAATGTTAATGAGTGTTTTATAAAAATGAACCACAAAAAATGCAGTTCATTGTTTTTTTTTCGATTTATCCTTATCAATTAAAAAATATCGACTCCCTCGATCAAATGAAATTTAATTCTGTTTAATTCTTCTTCGTAAATAGTACCCAAATCTTCCATTTCTAAATCATCAAATTCATAATACCAGTTTACGTCGATTTCATTTACCTTTTCATTAGTGTCTAAGGCCATAAGTAAATTTAAGATTTTCTTAGTTGAAGATGTGTTTAAATATTCAAGCTTTAAATCCAATTTTACTTTTTTTACTTCAATGTTTTTAACCCAATCTATTAATGGATCATAAAACTTATGAACATCTTCTGGCAAAGATCTTCCTTCAATGGTTAACTCACCCTTAACTAAAAATGTAATTTCCGGAGTTGAATCTGTTTTTTGTATTGAAATACTATTCATTCTCTTAAATCATTTTTTATTTGCGACCTTAAAGTTAATTTTTTTTTTGATTCTAAAAATTTTTTTTTGATTAAATATCAATGATTTAATAAGTTTGCAACAAGTTTAATGCATTGGGGCCCTCATTAAACAAAAGATCTATAATACTTAGATTTTCAATAAAACCATATTTTTCAATAAATACCTGATTATACTTTTTTATTTTAAAATCCGGGTCGTTTATCTTCTTTTTAGGATGGATTATATCTCTAAAATCATCATAATCGAACTGATCAACTTCGATAAATTTTTTGGTAAACTCAATATCAGGACTCATTTCGATTGAGCTTAAAATGGTCTCTTGCATTGAAGCATTAAACTCGTATAAATACTTATACTTTTTACTATAATAAGGAATAAAATCATCTGCATAAAACTCAAAAAATGGCGACGATCTGTAAGCTGACTCTATTGATTTCCAATGCATTTTTTGCCAATTTGTATCGTAATCAATAATAATATCTTTTACCTTTGTTTTAGGGTTTTCTTTTTTTACCGGAATACTTAATTGTAATAATCCATTGGCTCCATATATTTTACAACGGTTACGGTAGCTTTGTTTTATAAAATGATCATGAATCTCAATAAATACCTTATTATACCTGAGTAATTTGGTATAATATTGAATTGGAGCCAGATACGCTGTTGTTAATACTGCTTTTTCGTTCATCGTAAAATAAAAAAACACCGGATATATGATTTATCCGGTGCAAATATATAATAAGAATTTATTTTAGTGAATTAAACTCATCATTCTGTTCCACCGTATCTTGCTTAAGAATGATTTATCCTTATCGAGCGACAGCCAGATAAACACAGCCTTTCCTACCACATGATCTTCGGGTACAAAACCCCAATAACGCGAATCGGCAGAATTATGACGATTATCTCCCATCATAAAGTAATAATCCATTTTAAAGGTGTAGTTTGTTGCTATTTGGTCATTAATATAAATATCTGTTCCTTTTACTTCGATTTTATTTCCTTCGTAGGTTTCAATAATTCGTTTGTATAATGGTAGATTTTCTAAATTTAAATCGATTGTTTTTCCTTTTTCGGGAATGTATAATGGCCCAAAGTTATCTTCGGTCCAAGGATAATTGGCATCGTGCGGAAAAATTGAAATGTTTGCCATATTAATATTGGTATTCTCATACTTCGATACCGCAGAAACAGCACTGAATTCCTTTAAGTTCTCAACATTTTCACTGGTTAAGGGTAACTCGTAAAGTGAACTTGATGATATAAATCTTCGGTCGTCAACAGCTATATCCAAGCGTTCGAAATATTTTGAATTGATTTGTTTTCCATTGGTTTTAACAAAGTAATCGTATTGCATTTTTTCGAAATGCTCTTGTTTCTCTCCATTTACGAAAACTTGTCCGTGCTCAATAATTAATGAGTCGCCTGGAATCGCAACACATCTTTTAATATAATTTTCGCGCTTATCAACAGGCCTTACGGTTATATTAAACTGATCCCAGATATATTTTCGTGCTGTAAGTTTATAGTTTTCGAATGGTTTTATCGGATTCCCCATTTGAATATCTCTACGTTTAAGTTCATCAGCATATTGTCGCATAATTGAATAATAATCCTGCTCCTGCATTTCCACAACTACCGTATCGCCAGCCGGAAAATTAAATACAACAATGTCGTTGCGTTTTATATCACCAAATCCTGCAATTCGCTTATAAGGCCTTTTAATCCACTCAACATACGACTTTGTGCTTTTGGTTAATGGAAGTGTATGATGTGCAAATGGAAACGAGATAGGCGTATTGGGCAATTTAGGACCATAGCTCACTTTACTCACAAACAAATAATCGCCTACCAACAGCGTTTTTTCCATCGATGATGTGGGTATGGTATACGCTTCGATCAGAAACATTCGGATTAAGGTGGCTGCAATTACAGCAAAAACCAATGCATCGACCCATTCAACAACAGCATTTTTCTTTTTGGGTTCATCTCTTTTTTTCCAAAACGACCAGTTTACAAATTTTGTTAAATGAACGTCGACAATTACTGCCAATCCGAATAAAAACCAGAAATTCTCTATCCAGATAACCCATAAAATATAGATTAATGCCGAAACCGAAAATTTAAAGTATTTGTGCTTAATTATTTCCTTTAGTGTCATCGTAAAATAAATTGTATATTAAATTTTTATTAGATCTTTCATTGAATAATATCCCTTTTTCCCAAGCATAAACTCAGCAGCAAGCACTGCCCCCATCGCAAATCCTTTACGACTTTTGGCATCGTGCTCGATTGTAATTTTATCGAAACCCGACTCATAAATAATCTTATGATTTCCGGGAACCTGGCCTGTTCTGTATGATTTAACCGGAATTATCGTTTTATCTGTGCTCTCTTCTTTCATCCATGATTTTTTAAGTTTATTCTCATGAATGATACCTTCTGCTAATGTTATTGCTGTTCCACTTGGGGCATCTAACTTTTGAGTATGATGTGTTTCTTCTATTACAACATCATAATCATCAAAATCATTCATCATTTTAGCCAAAAATTGGTTGAGATGAAAGAACAAATTCACTCCCAAACTATAATTAGATGCATAGAAAAAGCCTTGATCTTCTTTTTTACATCTTTCCAGCACAACATTCAATTGATCCAGCCATCCTGTTGTTCCGCTCACCACAGGAATATTGTAATCAAAACACAGATTAATATTCGAAAAAGCACTCTCAGGTTTCGAGAATTCAACGGCTACATCAATCTCTTTAAAATCATCAGCTGTAATTTTGTTTATATTATTTTCATCAATTTTTAATAATACCTGATGATTTCGGCTTAGAGCAATTTGCTCTATCTCCTTTCCCATTTTTCCGTAACCTAAAATTGCTAATTTCATAACTGATTAGTTAGTGTGCAAGATATTCAAATCCTTACAAAAACTTTTTATATTTATTCTTAAAAAATGTTAATCGTTTTTCGGGCATGTAAATATAAAAAAAGGGAAGCAAAATAGCTTCCCTTCCTGAATATATTTAGAAATTTATTATTTCTTAACGATTTTTATCACTTCAGCAAAAGCTTTTGGATGATTCATTGCTAAATCGGCTAATACTTTTCTGTTAAGTGCAATTCCTTTTTTGTTTAATTTACCCATGAATTCGGAATAAGACATTCCATGTTCGCGAACTCCTGCGTTAATTCTTTGAATCCAAAGAGCTCTGAAATTTCTTTTCTTTGTCTTTCGATCTCTGTAAGCGTAAGTCAGACCTTTTTCGAATGCATTTTTTGCAACGGTCCAAACATTGCTTCTTCTACCAAAATATCCTTTGGTATGTTTTAAAATCTTTTTTCTTCTAGCTCTTGAAGCTACTGAATTTACTGACCTTGGCATAATTTTTTTGTTTTGTGAACGGTTAGCGGCCGACTCGTTTTCGACTCTTTTCCTGCTAATTCATCCTGGTTAACTACTAATACTAATTTTCTTGATTAAAAGATTATTTCATTGCTAAGCACATCTTGATGTTGTTCTCATCTGCTTTATGAACTTGTCCTGTAGCAGTAAGATTTCTCTTTCTTTTTGTTGCTTTTTTTGTTAAAATGTGACTTTTAAAAGCATGTTTTCTTTTAATCTTCCCTGACCCGGTTAAGCTAAATCTTTTTTTAGCTCCCGCAGTTGTCTTCATCTTTGGCATTTTACTAAAATTTAAATTAAGTTAAATTATTTTTTCTTAACTGTTTTTGGTGCTATAAACATAATCATTCTTTTTCCTTCCAGCTTAGGCATTTGCTCAACTTTACCGAAATCTTCCAAATCCTGAGCTAAACGTAATAAAAGAATTTCACCTTGTTCTTTAAACAATATAGAGCGGCCTTTAAAAAACACAAAAGCTTTTACTTTTGCTCCATCTTCAAGAAATTTCTGTGCATGTTTCAGTTTAAACTGATAATCATGCTCGTCGGTTTGCGGGCCGAAACGAATTTCTTTTAACACAACTTGTTGTGTTTTAGCCTTTAGCTCTTTTTGTTTCTTTTTTTGTTGATAAAGAAACTTTTGATAATCAATTATTTTACATACCGGAGGATCTGCATTTGGAGAAATTTCTACCAAGTCTAATTCCAGTTCGTCTGCCAGTTTTAAGGCATCCTGAATGGAATATACTTCTGGATTTTCAATATTGTCTCCAACTAGCCTTACTGCTTTCGCACGAATATGATGATTAATTTTGTGCGTTGGCTCATCTTTTTTAAATGGTCCTCGGTGTCTTGGTCTTGGTCCTGCTATGACTTAGTCCCTCCTTATTTAGTTAATAATTAATTTATTTTTAAGCTTCTGTTTGAGCTTTCACTTCTTTATTAATAAACGCTGCAAATTCGTCCAGTTTCATATTTCCTATATCACCTTCTCCCTGACGTCGTACAGAAACTGTCTCATTTTCAGACTCCTTTTCACCAACTATTAGAAGATAAGGTATTCTTTTCATCTCATTATCACGAATCTTTTTACCTATCTTCTCGTTACGGTCGTCAATTAATGTGCGAATATCGTAATTATTTAGGAAATTCAAAACTTTTTTTGCATAATCATTAAATTTTTCGCTAATTGGCAATACAACCACCTGGTCAGGATTTAGCCACAAAGGGAATTTTCCGGCGGTATGTTCAATTAGTACAGCAACAAAACGTTCCATAGAACCGAACGGCGCTCTATGAATCATAACTGGTCGGTGTTTCTGATTATCTGCTCCTGTATATTCCAAATCAAACCGATCGGGTAAATTATAATCTACCTGAATGGTTCCTAACTGCCATTGGCGTCCCAAAGCATCTTTAACCATAAAATCTAATTTAGGCCCGTAAAATGCTGCTTCGCCATATTCTACCACATAATTTAATTCTTTCTCCTGTACAGCTTCTAAAATTGCAGCTTCCGCTTTTTCCCAATTTTCGTCACTACCAATGTATTTTGAATGATCGTTCTGATCACGAAGAGAAACTTGTGCAGTAAAGTTTTTAAAGTCCAATGCATTAAAAATAATGAAAATAATATCCATCACTTTTTTAAACTCATCCTTTAACTGATCTGGCCGACAAAAAATGTGAGCATCATCTTGAGTAAACCCACGCACACGTGTTAAACCATGTAATTCTCCGCTTTGCTCGTAACGATAAACCGTTCCAAACTCAGCATAACGAACCGGCAAATCTTTGTACGAATGTGGTTTATTCTTATATATTTCGCAATGGTGCGGACAGTTCATTGGTTTTAACAAAAACTCTTCGTTTTCGGCAGGTGTATGAATCGGCTGAAATGAATCGGCTCCATATTTTGCATAATGGCCGGATGTTTCCCATAGTTCTTTCAATCCAATGTGAGGAGTTATTACCTGCTCGTAACCATAGCGTTTCTGGATTCGTTTTAAAAAGTTTTCAAGACGCTCTCTTAGCTGAGCACCTTTTGGCAACCATAAGGGTAAACCTTGACCTACCTTCGAAGAGAAAGTAAATAACTCCAGTTCTTTGCCAATTTTCCTGTGATCACGCTTTTTTGCTTCCTCCAATAAAATCAAATACTCTTCAAGCATTTTTTGCTTTGGAAAAGTAATACCGTAAACACGGGTAAGCTGCTTACGTTTCTCATCACCACGCCAATAGGCACCTGCAACACTTAAAACTTTTATGGCTTTAATAAACTCTGTGTTAGGTAAATGCGGCCCACGGCATAAATCGGTAAAATTTCCATGCTTGTATAGTGTTATTGTACCATCTTCCAATTCAGAAATCAATTCAACTTTGTATTCATCTCCTTTTTTGGAATAAAAATCAAGAGCATCTTTTTTAGATATTTCTGTTCTGTTGTAATCACTTTTTTCGCGCGCTAACTCAAGCATTTTTGCTTCGATTTTCGAAAAATCGGCATCGGTTATAACCTGGCCTTCGGGTAAATCCACATCGTAATAAAAACCATTTTCGATAGCGGGCCCGATACCAAATTTTATTCCGGGATATAATGCTTCCAGGGCTTCAGCCAATAAGTGTGCTGATGAGTGCCAGAATGCGTGTTTACCTTCTGCATCATCCCATTTATGCAATTTAATTTTTGCATCGGAATTTATTTTACGCTGCAAATCCCATATCTCATCATTTACGGTAATCGATAAAACTTCTTTTGCTAATCGCGGACTTATATCTTTTGCAATTTCGTATCCCGAAACTGCTTCGTTGTATTCACGTACAGAATTGTCTGGTAATGTTATTTTTATCATGTAAACAGATTTTCAAAATTCAAGATTGCAAAGATAATAATTCTTTAGAGAACTTCTAAAGCATTTGTTTAAGTTTTACAATCAATATTCTTATTAATAACTTTTTGTTAACAATATTGTGTATTAAAAAGTTTAAATAGTATTTTAAAACTTATTTTTATAAACCTTTTTTATATTTTGGAGTCATAAAAAGCACATATAAATAATTTGATACATCATGAAAAATCTTTTAAAAGTAACAATTGGCATAGCTCTTGTACTATTAACAAACTTACTCCCAGCACAAAAGATTTCCAAAGAAATTACACTGGAAGATATTTACAAAAAGAGAGTATTTAGCGAAAAATCGGTACATGGAATACGATCAATGAAAGATGGTGAACATTTTACCACACTGGAACAATCACGAAAGATCGTAAAAAACAGCTACAAAAGCGGAGCAACCATAGATATTCTGTTTAATACCATTGAACAGGATTTTGATATTCAGGACTATACTTTCGTTAATGATGAATCAAAAATTTTGCTGGCTGTTAATGCTGATTTTGTTTATCGCAGGTCGTATTACGCCGACTACTATATTTATGATATAAAATCAAAGGAATTAACTAAAGTTAGCAATAAGGGGAAACAACAGTTTGCGAGTTTCTCGCCCGATGGTTCTAAAATTGCCTTTGCCCGTAATAACAATTTATTTATTAAGGATTTAAAATTAAATAAAGAGTATCAGATAACTTTTAATGGTAAATTTAATGAAATTATAAATGGAGGCACCGACTGGGTGTACGAAGAAGAGTTTGGTTTTACAAAAGCATTTTTCTGGTCGCCCAATGGCGATAAAATTGCTTATTATAAGTTCGACGAAAGCAATGTGCCGGTATTTAACATGACCAAATATAACAGTGAGCTTTACCCCGAGAACTATGCTTTTAAATATCCAAAAGCAGGTGAAACGAATTCCACTGTTAGCATTCATGTGTACGATCTGAAAACGAAGGAAACAAAAAGCATGGATATTGGTAACGAAACAGATCAATATATTCCAAGGATTAAATGGACAAAAGATAATGGCAAACTGGCAATTATAAGAGAAAATCGCTTGCAGAATCATATTGAGATAATGCTGTCAGATGTGGAATCTACCAAATATAAAGTCATTTATGAAGAAAAGAACGAACGCTATATTGAACGAATTAGCGATTCGTATATGACTCTCACCGATGATGGTTCAAAATTTATTATTAATAGTGAAAAAGACGGATGGAATCATTTGTACCTATATAGTATCGATGGTGAGTTTATAAATCAAATAACCAAAGGAAACTGGGATGTTACCAGCTTTCTGGGAGTTGACAGTAAAACAGGAACGGTCTATTATCAATCGGCCGAAGAATCTCCCTTAAAAAGAGCTATTTACTCCATAAAGCTAGATGGATCAAAAAAGACCAAATTATCGAAACAAGAAGGTAATAACCGGGCTGTTTTTAGTGCAGGTTTTAAATATCATATAAATTATTACTCAAACGCACATACCCCCGGTTACATTACCTTACAGAATAAAAAGGGTAAAACAATCCGGGTTTTAGAAGATAATGAACAATTAAAAAACAACGTTGAAGAATATGGTTTTTCGCCTGTTGAGTTTATGAGTATCGAAACACCTTCGAGTAAGTGGCCACTGAATGCATACATGATTAAACCAAACGATTTCGACCCAAACAAAAAGTATCCAATGTTTATGTATTTATATGGCGGCCCCGGATCACAATCGGCACTGGACCGATGGTCGAGAAGTTTTGCATGGTTTCAGATGCTGGCTCAAAAAGGCTACATTGTGGTTTGTGTTGATAACAGAGGAACAGGTGCCCGTGGCGAAGAGTTTAAGAAAATGACTTATGGACAATTGGGAAAATATGAAACCATAGATCAAATTGAAGCTGCCGAATATTTAAGCTCATTACCATATATTGATGAAAATCGAACAGGAATTTGGGGTTGGAGCTATGGTGGTTTTATGTCGACTTCCTGTTTGTTTTTGGGTAATGATGTTTTTGAGATGGCCATCGCAGTTGCCCCTGTTTCAAGTTGGAGATATTATGATTCCATATATACCGAATTGTATATGGGCCTGCCTAAGGATAATCCTGATGGCTACGATGATAACTCTCCTTTAAATCATACCGAAAAATTAAAAGGCAAATATCTTTTAATTCACGGAACTGCTGATGACAATGTACATTTCCAGAATGCCATTGAACTTTCTGAAAAGTTAGTACAAGATAACAAGCAATTCGACATGCAGTTTTACATGGACAAAAATCATGGAATCTATGGTGGGAACACCAGTATGCATTTGTATACCCGCATGACCAATTTTATTTTAGAGAATTTATAAAATTGAGTAAATTATAAAAAAAGCATCAGGTTAATAATCTTGATGCTTTTTTATTGCCGTTATAAGAAAATCATTATTTTTGTGATCTTGAAATATGCCCAGATGGCGAAATTGGTAGACGCGCTAGTTTCAGGGACTAGTATCAGCAATGATGTGCAGGTTCGATTCCTGTTCTGGGCACCAACAAAACCATTGGGATTTAATCCATGGAAAATTATTAGGCAATCATTTTCAAATGATAGGATAGAAAGTTCTTTTTTTATAATGTTTTATTGAATTGAATTTTAATTGTTTATTCTTTATATAATATTGCCCAGGTGGTGAAATTGGTATACACGCCAGCTTGAGGGGCTGGTGCTCGCAAGAGCGTGCAAGTTCGAGTCTTGTCCTGGGCACA
>CAYVEW010000031.1:0-32106 GCA_964450375.1 uncultured Bacteroidales bacterium | reverse complement strand
TAATGAATCGGATTATAAAAATGTTGAAATAATTGATATGCGGTTTTAAATTTACCTGAACAGCAAAAAACAGCCATAAAGGCTGTTTTTTTTCATTATTTCTTTTCGGGATACTTTATCCGTGCATGATAGATATTCTGCAATTTATCTTTAAAAACCGTCTTTATTTCAGTGATATCTTTGAAGTTAATATCTACATGATCAAACTGCCCTTCGTTCATTTGATCATTGATGATGTTATCGACCAAATTACTGATTGTTTCTTCGTCAATATTTGTTAAACTTCTCGATGCAGCTTCCACAGAATCGGCCATCATAAGAACTGCTGTTTCCTTCGAATAGGGCTTAGGGCCAGGATAAGTGAACATATTTACATCTACATCCTGATCTGGAAACTTTTTAATATACGAACGATAAAAATATTGCACTTTTGTTGTTCCGTGATGTGTTCTTATAAAATCAATTAGTTTTTCGGGAAGCTTATTCTTTTTAGCTAATTCTACTCCATCTTTCACATGGCTAATTATAATATTAGCACTCTCGTCGAACTCATGCATATCGTGGGGATTAAATCCTGTTCGCTGATTTTCAATAAAATAAATTGGATTATTCATTTTTCCAATATCGTGATATAATGCTCCTGTACGAACCAATAAAGGATTTCCACCAATTTTATAGATTGCTTCTTCGGCCAGGTTAGCCACCTGCATTGAATGTTGGAAAGTTCCCGGAGCCTTTTCTGCCAGATTTCTTAGCAACTTCTGATTCGTATCAGAAAGTTCCATCAGGGTTAAATCCGATAAGAATCCAAAAATCTTTTCAAAAATATAAATCAAAGGATAAGCCAGTAAAACCAAACCACCATTAAACGCAAAATAAATGAAGTTTCGTAATTCAATTCCCGAAAAATTTCCTTCTTGTGTAACGGCCAAACCAAAATAAACAAAACTATAACTTACAAAAACTAAACCTGCAGATAAAAATAGCTTACTACGACGATACAGATTTGTTAAACTAAAAATAGCTACTATTCCTGCAATAAAACTCAGAAACACGAACTCGAAACCGTTCGGAGCAATAAAGCCAACCAGCAAAACGGTTACAATATGAATAAACAGTGCCAGTCGTGCATCGTAAAATGTTTTTATTATTATAGGCACAAGGGCAAATGGAATAACATATAAATAATTAATGGTAAAGCGCGAAATAATTACCAGAGAGGTAACCAGCATTAAAATAAAAGTTGTTTTCAGGCTATGCCTTAGAATTTCGTTTCTGAAATTTAAAAGAAACAAAAATAAAACACCTATACATGCAAACACAAAAATTATTTGTCCTAACAGAATGATATTCGAATAGTAACCCGTTCCCAGGCGATTTTCCGACTCATATTTTAATGATTCTAATATCCGGTGCAATCTGGTATCAATAATCTCTCCCTGAGAAATAATTTTTTCCCCGGACTGAACCATCCCTTTGGTTAGCGATACATTATTTAACAGCTCTGCTTTTACCTTTTCTGATGTATTTTGATCGTATATTACATTCGGAACAACAAATTCGTATAAATTGATCGTTTTATAAAACTCCGGATATTTTAAAATTGCTTTATTTGAATCGAGGTAATGATTTACTGATTTTGTAACATATTCATATGCTAACTTCTGGGTATAAATATCGTTTAGCAGGTAATTTTCGGCAACTTTATCTTTTAATAGAATAATCTGCTTGTAGTTTGCGATATCCTCTGCCACCCCATTCAAATCAATTATTCCCTGTTTATAAATACTTTTTAAAATACTTAAGGCTTCTTCGCTAAACAAGCTGGAGTTCTTTAAAAAGTTCTGCTTTCGATAGTTAGTTAAACTATTGTTCTGTTCTAACTGAGTAATAAATTCGTCTTGCTTCGCTATATAATATTTAATAAACTTATCTTTTTCCACAATATACACTGCACTATCATAGGTAAAATACGGTGAAAAAGATTTCAGAATACTATCTCTTTCCTGTTGCAATTGTTTATCGCCTTTGTATATCGGGAAATCGAATGGAGCAAATAAATTTTCGTGCATCCATGGACGGCCTTTCTGAAATTCGTATCTGAATTTTCCCTCGCGTGGATAGATATATACAATAATCGCGATAGTTAGTATAAATAAGAATCCTCTAAAGATATATTTATAATTCTCTTTTAAATAATCAAAAATTCGGTTCATACCTTTTATATTAGTCTAATACAAATGTAAAAATTTTCGACAACAAATTGTTGCACAGCAATTATTTTACATTCGTTATTGTAACAAGAAACTACAATGAATGTTTTGATTTAAGTTTTTTAACTATCAACCAATGAATTTGATTAGTTATTTGTATTTTTATAAAAATTAAAATCGAATTTATGTTCGGAATATGTGAGCTAAGTGTACTTCCTGTTAGAAAAGAAGCCAGCGAACGAAGTGAAATGCTTACCCAGGTGTTATTTGGCGAGACCTTTTACATTATTGATATAAATAAAAACTGGGCTTCAATAAAACTATTTACAGACCAATACGAAGGATGGGTTAATGTTGATAGCATCACCAAACTTAACCAGTCTGAATTTGAACTTATTAACACCAGCAATTCTTGTGTTACCAAGGAACTTATAACAGATCTGCATTTGATTGCTACGGATGAACAAATTAAAGTTCCTTTTGGAAGCACTTTGCCAAATTTTAATGAAAATGATTCATCTTTTTATATAAAAGACCGAAAGTACCAACTAAAAAAAGCAAATAGTAATGCAAATAGCATAGCCGAACTTGCACTGCAATTTTTAAATTCTCCTTACTTATGGGGCGGCAAAAATCCCTTAGGGATAGATTGTTCCGGACTAACACAAGTACTTTATAAAGCAAAAGGTATATTTATCCCCAGAGACGCAAGCGAACAAGTAAAATCGGGAACAACCGTTAACTTTATTTCCGACGCCCAATCGGGCGATTTAGCTTTTTTTGATAATGATGAAGGAGTGATTACACATGTGGGGATAATTCTTAATAAAACAGAGATCATACATTCATCGGTGAAAGTAAGGATTGATCGAATTGACCAGCAAGGTATTTACAATCGGGATTTAAATAAATATACGCACAAATTACGCATTATTAAACGAATTACAGTATAATTACAGCTATGGGAAAATTACATATTCTAGTATTTATTATTGCAGTTGTACTCGTTATTTATGTTGTAAATAAGCGAATACAACAAAAGGAAAAAGAAAAACATTTAACCGATGATGATAATTAGCATCCATGATCTACACTTATGCATATCCACGGCCTGCTGTTACGGTTGATATTATTGTACTGCGCGAAATAAATAATCAGAAGGAGATTTTACTTATTGAAAGGCTTCATGAGCCTTTTAAAAACCAGTGGGCCCTGCCGGGTGGTTTTATCGACATGGATGAAGAAATTGAAACAGCTGCCTACCGCGAACTTGAAGAAGAAACTTCAATTAAGCAAATTGTACTAAACCAGTTTCGCACTTATGGAAAAATTGGAAGAGATCCACGTGGAAGAACCATTTCCATCATATTTTACGGAGAACTTAAAGATCATAATCAACAAATAGAAGCAGGTGATGACGCCAAAAATCTGGATTGGTTTGCTTTAGAGAAGTTACCTTTACTGGCTTTTGATCATGGTGATATCGTACAGGAGTTTCTTACCGAACATATAAAAAGCTCCTTCTGAATCGTATCAAAAGGAGCTCTTTAAAATATATCAAATTTGTTACTTACATTATCATTCCGGCCGCAACGGTGTTGTTCGTTGCTTCATCGATTAAAATGACACTACCCATTTTTCTGTTTTTTCTGTACGAATCAAAATATAATGGTTTTGTTGTTTTAATGGTAACCTTTGCAATGTCGTTTAATCCTACCTTCTTATCTTCATTGTTATGCTCCAGTGTGTTAACATCGATTTTGTATTTAACATCGCGTATAACACATCTTAAATCGTTGGTTGTATGTTTTAATGAATATTTTCCTCCCAACACCATTGCTTTTTCGTGAAACCAACAAATCATCATTTCAATATCCTGGCTCGATTTGGGCAAACCGTTGTCTTTAATGATTAAATCGCCACGACTGATATCAATATCATCTTCAAGGCATATTGTTACCGATTGTGGGGCAAAAGCTTCTTCAATCTCACCTTCGAAAACATCAATGGATTTAATGGTAGATGTTAAACCCGATGGCAAGACTTTCACCCGATCTCCTTTATGAAAAATTCCCCCTTCGATACGGCCGGCATATCCCCTGTAATCGTGGTATTCATCTTTCATTGGACGAATTACGTACTGCACCGGAAATCTTGAATCGGTATGGTTAATATCACTTGCGATATGAATATTTTCAAGTAAATACATTAGGGTTGGGCCATCGTACCAGTCCATGTTCTTCGAGCGATCTACCACATTATCGCCTAATTTGGCGCTAATTGGCACAAAACGTATGTCGTGTACATCTAACTTGGTAGCAATTTTATCAAAATCATCTTTAATTCTTTCGAATGTTTCTTCTTTAAATTCCACCAAATCCATTTTGTTTATGCAAACAATAATGTGCGGAATTTGCAATAATGAAGCAATAAAAGCATGTCGTAAGGTTTGTTCAATTACTCCATTTCGGGCGTCGATTAAAATAAGAGCAACATTTGCGGTAGAAGCCCCTGTAACCATGTTTCGGGTATACTGAACATGTCCGGGAGTATCGGCAATAATGAATTTTCTTTTGGGTGTTGCAAAGTAACGATACGCCACATCAATAGTAATACCTTGCTCGCGTTCGGCGCGCAAACCATCGGTTAACAGAGCTAAGTTAACTTCACCATCTCCTGTTTTCTGACTGGCTTTTTCGATCGACTCCATTTGGTCTTCGAAAATAGCTTTACTATCATATAATAATCTTCCGATCAGAGTACTTTTACCATCGTCGACACTACCAGCAGTAGTAAATCGTAAAAGCTCCATATCTAAATATCCTTTGCTGTAATCTTCTGACATGTCATTTGAAATTTGAAATTTGAAATTTGAATTGGAATAAATGCCAATAAACTATTTCAAATTGTTGTTTTATTTATAAATGCATTTAACTTTGGGCCAAGCTCATCAATAAGCATTGTATATCTGTCTATATCATTGCTGGCAATAATCTTTCGCCGTATTAATTTTCTTAACCAGGCTTTTGTTTCTTCGAAAGAACCTCGTGCATACATGTAAAACTTCTTTCTGTCTGCTGATGTATAACGTCCATACCCTTCTGCAATATTTGCTGCAATGCTATCCGAAGATCTTATTATTTGATAACCAATTGTGTTTTGAACTTTAGGACTCCAGCAATCGAAATCAAACCAGATAATATCTGACAGTTTCTCTGATAATTTGTAAATATCTAAATCTTGCACTAGTTTCATAATTATCTTTTTACAAAATTCTAAGATAAAAAAACACAACGATCAAATATCTAATTTCGAATTTCGAATTAAAAATACCCTTCCTTTTTTCGATCTTCCATAGCTGCTTCAGAGCGTTTGTCGTCGTAACGGCCACCACGTTCGGTTACTCTTGTGGCTGCCACTTCTTCGATAATCTCTTCCAGGGTATGGGCTTCTGATTCTACCGCCCCTGTACAAGTCATATCGCCAATGGTTCTAAAGCGAATGATTCTTTTCTCAGGAACTTCATCATCCTTTAATGCAACATACTCACCAGCAGCGAGAATGGTTCCATCTCTTTCAATTACTTCGCGTTCGTGTGAGAAATATAGATTCGGAATCGGTATTTTATCTAATAAAATATATTGCCACACATCCATTTCAGTCCAGTTGCTAATAGGAAATACTCTAAAGTGCTCGCCCATGTTCTTTTTACCATTAAAGATATTCCATAGTTCAGGCCTTTGATTTTTAGGATCCCACTGTCCAAACTCATCCCGGTGCGAAAAAAAGCGTTCTTTTGCACGAGCTTTTTCTTCATCTCGTCTTCCGCCACCCATGGCACAATCGAACTTTAACTCTTCAATACCATCTAATAGAGTAACTGTTTGCAATTTGTTTCTACTGGCGTTTACACCGATTTCATCCACTGCTTTTCCTTGATCAATGGTATCCTGAACATAACGAACAATCAGTTTTGTTTCGGTATCTTTCATTAATTGATCACGAAAATCGAGTGTCTCCTGGAAGTTATGGCCTGTATCAATATGCATTAAAGGAAAAGGTATACGTGCAGGCCAAAAAGCTTTTCGGGCTAAATGAAACATCACGATAGAATCTTTTCCACCGGAAAATAGCATGCAGGGATTTTCGAACTGCGCCACTACTTCCCGAATAACAAAAATTGATTCAGCTTCTAACTCACGTAAGTGATTTATTCTATATTTATTATCCATCATTTAAATTTTTACTGATAGAAGTGCAAAATTAAACATTTTTATATTCTATCCTAGGTAAAAGCTTATCTAATATTTTTTGAACAGACTCATCGATATTTAGTTCTATTGTTTTAATCTCCACATCGGGGTTTTCGGGTTCTTCGTATGGAGAATCAATACCCGTAAAGTTTTTTAATATGCCGGCTCTTGCTTTAGCATACAATCCTTTTTCGTCGCGTTGCTCACAAACTTCGAGCGGAGTATTTACATAGATTTCAAAAAAATCCTTATCCCCTACGATTTCACGGGCCTGATCCCGAATTTCTTTGGTTGGCGAAATAAAACAATTAATTAAAATTACGCCCCCCATCATAAATAGTTTTGATACTTCGGCGATTCTACGAATATTTTCTTTTCGATCGGCCTCGGTAAAACTCAAATTATTGTTTATTCCGGTGCGAACATTGTCACCATCCAATAGTTTGGTTAAATACCCCTGTTTATGTAACTCCAACTCCAGTCCCTTAGCAATTGTGGTCTTACCCGAACCAGACAATCCGGTTATCCAAATTACAATAGACTTTTGCTTTAGGAGTTTTTCTTTATCCTGACGGTTAAGAAGTCGATCGAAGGTTGGAAAGATGTTGTTTTCAGATGGGTTCATTTCTTTAAATCTATAGTTTTAGAAATTTTTGTAAAGATAAATCTTCTGAATAAAAATATAAATTTAAACAAACAAAACGATAAGTGCTTTTTCAATGTACTTTAATTAATGGACATGTAAAGTTAGTTATTAATAACTAAGCATATTCATAATAAGGTAGTTTTAGTACATCTATATTTTCTTTAAATGTGGTTTATGTAATAATTTTCAGAATTTAATACGAACTTATTATTCTAACTTACGAGTCAATCTTAACATCTTTTATATTTCTATTTTAGCCAAAAGACAGAAAGTACAAAATTTCCGATCCTTAAATTTATTCATTATATCCTAATTGTTTATGATTTTGATCACCTTCACTGATAAAGTCATCATTATCAATTTTGTCCTGATGAATCTCATATATCAATAAATCACTCGCAGCTTATACATTCAATACAACATATGATACAACAGAATCACGGATTCTACCAGCTTGAATAGTCGGGTTTTATAAACTAGACTACTATGTGCAACTAATTATTCTGAATAAAATTATAAATTACGCCTAACTGAACTAATTAAAAAAGGTGTCCTTCTTGGACACCTTCTTTAATTTATATAGAATTAGAATTATTATTCTGAGATATTCACGTTATCCTGAATTTCCTGATAAGGTATTTCAAAAGTTAAACGTGTATCATTATAAGGAATTGCTACGCCATCGTAATCAATGTGACCTTCGCGAACCACAGTTGCCTGGAATCTCTTCATAGCAAGATATGATTTACCTTCGCCCCACATTTCTATTCTCCATTGCTTGTAAATTTCATCTCTTAAAGCATTTCCAGATAAGGTTGCAATATAACTAGGATCTGTATCTCTTTCTGAAACAAGTGCAGTAAGAGCAGTGCGAGCACCAGGTTCATTTCCATCAAAATATAATGCTTCTGCCTTAATAAGGTGCATCTCTTCAACTCTCATATATACATAATCCGCAGTAATTTCACGTTGTTTACCTATAGTACGTTCTTCGTGGTAGAATTTGTTTAAAGGGTAACGTATATCTTCAGCCCAAGGATCTAAAAATTGTCCTTTACGAACATCTGTTGCACGTATACTGTTCCAAAGACCTAAGTCCATAGATTTAGGATCACCAGCCCAGGTGTAACTATATGTGAACAAATCAACTTGTCCCCACCAGGAAACAAGGTCTAAACCTTGATCAAGTGTTAAATCCATTCCCCAAATCCAATCAGCATCTTGTCCATCTATGTAGCTGAAAGCATTACGTGGAATTGAAGAACCACCTAATACCGATGCTATTGGAACTACATCATAGGCTGCAATTAAGTCATCAGCTGTTGTCACAGCATTTGTGTAATCGTCCAAAGTTATATAGGTGTAAGCCAGTAAACCTTTTGCTACATCCTGATTAACTGCTTGTTTACCTGAAGGTACAAAACCTTCGAGTAAAGTTACTGCTGATTCCAGGTCTGCTTTAATAAAATCCCAAACTTCTTGACCTGTACTTTTTGGTAAACTTTGATCATCAGCATTATCATAAAGAGGTATAGTAAGTCCTGTAAGATCATCTACTTCTTCATTGTAAAGATACATTAAGTACATGTATGAATAAGCACGCATTGCTTTAGCCTGTCCTAACTGATGCTTTTGAAGCTCTAGCTCAGGTACTGCATCATTACCACCTAAACCTGCAATAATGTTATTAGCGGCAAAGATAATGCGATAATAATATCGCCATGGCTGATAATTATCAGTATAAGTATTATCAGTTGTAACATTAAATCTTGCTACATCACTATACCAACCATAGTTATATCCTGCTAAAACCATATCACCACAAAGCATATCGGTATAAATATCATAACCTCTTTGTCCAAAATCGTCATGACCTGTAGTACCACCAGTATACATATTATACATAAGTGTATAGAGACCTGCTACCTGACCATTAAAAATATCAGGATTGTATTTAGATACATCCCCCATTCTGGAGGCTGATATAAACTCAGTTGGTTGTGTTTCAAGAAACTCCTCGGAGCAAGATGAAATCAATCCAACAGCTATTATCATTATTAAAAATTTAGCTATATATTTCATAGATTCGTATTTTTAAAAATTAAAATTTAATATTAATACCTGCTGTAAATGTAGTTAAAGCAACATATTGATATCTGCTTGATGCCCCAACTTCAGATAAGTTAGGATAGAATCCTTCTCGTTTAGTTGTTACCCAAAGATTATCACCGGCAGCAAAAATACGTAAACCTTTAAGACCTATTCTGTTGATAAAGTCTTTGCTAAAGTCATAAGATATTCGCACGTTATTTAATGCTAAATAATCGGTTTTTGTAACAAATCGATCAGATGTCATATTTGCTTGTGAGTAATTGATACCTGTGCTGGTTAATCCGCCAGTAATAGCAGGAACGTCAGTAACATCACCTGGTTGTTTCCATGCATCTTCGATATCATTGTGCCAGTTATTTCCACCTATTAAACCATCATCCATTAGGTCAGCATAGTTCCAATCGTAACCATATCCACCTAAACTATAAGAGAATATTGCAGAAAGAGTAAATCCTTTATATGAAGCATTCAAATCGAAAGATCCACGAACTGTTGGAATAGGTGACTTATCAATATACTTTTCAGTAGCTTGTGAATATACACTTGTTTTTTCTTTTCCGATAGTACCAATTCTATCTTTATTTTCGTACATGTATGAAGCCCAATCAACAAAATATTCTTTAGTACCGTCATCTAATTCATTATAATAACTATACCATTGTGCAGCTCCTGTTTGTGGATCAACACCAGCATATTCTCTTGTATAGATATCAAATAGGGAACGACCAACAGTACGGCCATAGATACCATCTTGATCAATGATTTTTTCTTCACCAGTTGCATTATCAATAGGCATGTGTGTAATTTCATTATGCTCAAATGCACCATTAATACCAGCACTAATACGTAAATCATGTCCCTGATATATATCGCCTCTTAGTTGAATCTCTAAACCTGAATTTAGCATCTCACCATCATTCACTTGGATAATTGCATAACCAGAACTTGGAGAAACTCTTTTTGGATAAAGAAGGTTAGTTGTTGTTTTATGATAATAATCAACAGAACCTGTTAGACGCTTGAATAATTCAAATTCAACACCAGCTTGTAATTGTCTTGACTCTTCCCATGTTAAGTCTTTATTTCCTTTTGTATCAAACTCAAATGATAATCCATCATTTAAATTGTTAATTGCGTATAAGTCGTAACCTGCATATGAATCTATACCACCTTGTTCACCAATGATACCATAACTAGCTTTCAATTTCAAACTATTGATCATAGATTTCATAGAATCCATAAATGACTCATTAGATATTAACCATGCACCACCGATGGATCCAAATGTACCCCATTTTTCATTAATGAATTTTGAAGAACCATCACGACGAATAACAAGTTGTAAGAAATATTTATTTTGATAATCGTAAAGAACTTGTCCAAAATAACTCTCTAGCGTACGTTCAATTGTATATGATGATGCAGGAGATGATACGACAGCGTTATTTAATTCCAATCCAAATGGATCCGCTAATTTCGACTTAAAATTAGCTACACGCTTACGTTCGTATGAAGAAGCTTCCTGTGCTATAAACGCAGCAACATTATGATCACCAAAGGCTTTTGAATATCTTAACATATTAGTGATAGTATAAGACAAATATTCATTTTTCACCTTATAAATACTACCACCTTGGTTAGCAGATCCACCATAAAATGGGTTACCTAAATTGTCATATGCAGTATTTAAGTATTCCATACCAAAATCAGAACTGAAAGTAAAATCTTTTAAGAAGCGTGCTTCTAATCCTGTTTTACCAGAAAACTGGTTATTTATCTGACGCACTACATCATATGTACTTGTAGCTGCTGCATTAGTTAAAGAAGCAAATCTACGTGTACCATATGTACCATCACCAAAATCAAATACTGGTGTTCCTAAAACTTCGTCAATTATTTTATCACCATTCGCATCTCTTCCATAAACAGGGTATACTGCTGGCATATTGTCTACCAACCAGAAACCGTTGTTTGAATCTTCATCCTGTCCACCACCATAATTAGATGTAGATCTCATGAAACTCATGTTAACGTTACTTTTTAGCCAACTCTTAATGTTATTGCTAAGATTAGCACGACCTGTGAATCTTTCAAAATCCGAATTTAAATAATAACCTTCATCGTTCAAATAACCGAAAGATGTGAAATAAGTACCACTATCGTCACCACCACTAAATCTTAAACTGGTTTCAGTACGTTTTGCACTTTGAAACAATACATCAGACCAAGTTTCAGGAGTATACCTTCTATTAACACCTGATCTGAATTCTCCAGTAGCAGGATCAATTAATGCATCACCATTAGCATCCCAAAGATTATAACCACTGTGTAAACCAGGATTAGAATTACTTGATGTAAACAAATAGTAATTTGCAAAATCGGTTGAAGTAGCACCTGGAATTCCAGTAATTGCAGATAAATCTGAGCCGTTTTGCTCTAGTAAGTATCCTCTAGTGTTCAATGCACTCCAAGCAGTTTCAACAAATCCTTCTGGAGAAGAAATTACATCATAACCAGGATACAATCTCATGTTAGTTCCGTATTTAACATCAACTTCTACAACACCTTCTCCTTTTTTACCACCTTTTGTAGTAATAATTACAACACCATTTGCACCTCTTGAACCATAAATTGCAGTCGCAGAAGCGTCTTTAAGTACAGTCATAGATGAAATATCTGAAGGTGAAATAGCATTAATGTCTCCTTGTAAAGGAACTCCATCAACTATATAAAGAGGATCACGGCTACCATTAATAGAGCCAATACCTCTAATACGAATTGATGCAGAAGAACCAGGTTGTCCGTTTGTGTTAATAACCTGAACACCGGCTACTTCTCCTGATAAAGCCTGAGTTATGTTAGAAACACTTTTAATATCAAGTTTCTCAGCATCTACTTTAGATGCAGTACCTGTAAAAGATTCTTTTGTAGTTGTTCCATAAGCAATAACTACAACTTCGTCCATTTCTAACACATCTGATTCCATCTGGATGTCAATTACTGACCTCCCATTAATAGGAACTTCTTGTGGTACCATACCAACAAAACTAAAAACCAAAGCTTCAGCGCTCGAAGGAACTGTTAAGCTATAGTTTCCGTCAATGTCAGTAGTTGTACCAATTGTTGCATTTCCTTTAACAACAACCGATACTCCAGGGATAGATAGTCCGTCTTCAGCGCCGGTTACTGTACCCGAGATTTGCATTTGTGCTGCAGCTTGAAATCCAACGAACAGCAAAAATGCAAGAAAAATTGTTAATTTTTTCATAGATAAAATTTTAGGTTCATAAATAGTTTAATTAAAAATATTCATGCTGCTAATGTATAAAAAAAAAATAATACTTTATAGCAATAAAAATTAAATTGAGCTTTTTCTTACCATAAAATGATTCTTTTATATCGATACACAGCACTTTTTCATTTATGTTTAATGTTTTCGTTCATTAACTTTTCTATTTTAGATTATTAGATAATAAAAAGAGGCTGTTGAATCAACAGCCTCTTGATATAATCTATTAGAACTTACTATTTTAGTTTATGTCCCAGAAGATCTTAGTAACTAATTCGTCTCCACCAACAGCTGCAGCGGCGGCTGCATAATTTACTTCATTTAGTGTTTGCTCGTTGATAGGGAATGTATAACGTGTTGGAACTGATGTAATTCCATTATAAGGAATTGGAGGCATATTTAAAACAGGATAATCTAATCTTCTCCAGGTTGTCCAACCAACAAAACCATTAACATAAGAAGCAATCCACGATTGTGTTCCGATTACCTCTCTCCAAGGTTCTGTAGCAGCAGATGCTGCAATAGCTGTAGCATAATCAACTTCTGGTTGTGCTAAATATGTAGCAGCATCTCCTGCTGTACCGCCCCACCATTCAATTGATGTAGTAATAGCATCAGCATATAAATTCTCTGGAGTATCACCTACTGTATAACCTCTTGCAGCTGCTTCTGCCAAGTAAAATTGTAATTCATTATAAGTTAAAATTATACCTGGAAAATCAGCTGCTTTTATCATATCAGCTACGTGAGAAAAATTAGGATATGCGCTATTTTCTCCATAAGTTCCTCCAATATAAACGCCTCCAACGGAAGTGAAATAATTATCAATCCTTGGGTCGTTGAATCCATTCATAACATCAATTAGTGTATTTGCAGCAACATAATCATTACGTCCTGAAACTACTAGGTTATCGTATATTGGATTATAATTTGGTGATGATGTAGCATAAGGCATTAAACAGTCGTCTGCTGTTGATGTGAAAGCTCCTGCAACAGCTTCTTCTATTGCTGCCTTAGCAGTTGCATCGTCATAATCAGCGATGGTAATTGCCATTCTAATTTTCAAAGTATTAGCAAATTTAATCCATTTAGAAACTGATCCATTGTAATAAAAATCAGCTGAACCAAAACTTCCACTACTTGCATCTAATCCGTCAATTGCAGCATCCAGTCTGGTAAATAAATCATCATAAATATCTTCACCAGCATCATAGCTTGGGTAAACATTTTCGATATTTAATGCATCCGTATATGGTACCATACCAAATATATCAACTAATCTTTGATATACATATACATTAAGAATTTCAATGATATGCAATCTGTTTTGCTTTGCACCTTCTAATGCTGTCGCAACTTCCTCTGTAGCAATTAATGTAGCAGCTTCATTTAAGTCTCTTAAAACTCTTCTATAAGAAACCCTGAATTCATTTTGAGGTACATTTCTATTTACAATATCAAAATTGGCTTCATCTGTGTATGTAGTTTCTGTCCAATACTGTGCCCAAAGATTGAAATTATTAAAGTTCACATTTGGTGTATTTAACTGGTCAGATAAATCCTTTTGTGCATTCGAGAACAGAGCATTCCCGGCAACTTCAGCCGGATTCTTCTTATCGGTATTCCAGTCTTCAAAATCATCAGTACAAGATGCAAGGAATACTGTTAAGACGATAAATATTAAATAATATAATTTTTTCATAATTTTCGTATTTTTTATAATTGAATATTAAGGCTAAACCCATAATTTTTAGTTGCTGGCATTACACCAGATTGCCAACCTTGAATATTTCCGGCACCTTGACTAGCTTCTGGATCAGCATGTGGAAGATTCTTGTGTAGAATCCATAAGTTTGATCCAACAAAACTTAGAGAAGCACCCTTCATAAATGTTTTGTCCATTAATTTTTTAGGCAAATTATAAGTAAGAACAACTTCTCTTAACTTAATAAAAGATGCATCATAAACAAAACGAGCATTTGGACTAGAAATATAACCTTCAGCATAAAGGTCAGATTCGATTCTTGTTGTATTAGGAGTTCCGTCAGGATTTACACCATCAAGTATAATACCACCACCCTCAGAAATAGGATCTCGTTCTGGATTGCCTAAATCGTTGTTATCAGCAGTTTCTGCATACATACCAGTCGCATAACCATACCATAAGTCAAGAGAGAAAATATCTCCACCTTGCGACCAGTCAAGTAAGAAACTAAATGTGAAATCTTTGTAAGAAAATGCATTATTTAACCCAGCTGTCCAATCAGGATTTACATTTCCAATAACTTTATCATTAGTTGCTGATTTAGCATAGTAGCCACCATCGACAATTTTTTCACCATTATCATGGTATACAAAATCCGATCCATGAATGGTTCCATAAGGTTCTCCAACTTTTGCATTAATTGTAACACCACCCTGTAAACCTGCGATTTGTAGGTTTTTAACTTCATTTCCTGCTTCATCAACAAAAAGCTCTACAACTTCGTTGATATTTTTTGACCAATTTAATGCTAAATTCCAACGGAAATCTTTTGACTGAATAGGTGTAGCAAATAAAGCAACCTCATAACCACGGTTCTCAATTTCTCCTGCATTAACCCACTTGCTAGAGTAACCAGTTGCGAATGAAACCGTTACAGGCATTAACTGATCAAAAGTATTATTTTTGTAATACGCTAAATCAATACCTAATCTATTATTAAAGAAATTTAATTCTAAACCAGCTTCAATAGCTCTCTGCGTTTCAGGCTTAAGATCTGGATTGTTTCTGGTGTCAGGCACTGTAACTAAAGAGTTTCCATATAATGGAGCATTACCAAGATAAACGTCCTTAGTTCTTCGGGCAGGAGCACTATTACCAACCTCAGCATAGTTTAATCTAATTTTACCATGCGATAACCAGCTAAAATCTAGTAGTTCAGAAAATATAAAACTACCTGTAACAGATGGATAGAAATAAGTATTATTTTCTTTAGGTAAAGTTGATGCTTGATCAATACGTGCAGTACCATCAAGATATAACATATTATTATAACCTAATGACAAACTACCAAAGTAACCATTTACACCAATTTCATTCAACGCTTCATCTGGTGGCATCATTGGATCTACACTATTACTTAAGGCATAAACGCCAGGAACAGCAAGTCCACCGTTGGTCGATGCAGTAACATAATCTGCTTTCGTGCGACGAATATTCGTTCCAAGAAGCACATTCATACTTAAATCTTCACTAAAATATTTATCATATTTTACCATGAAATCCACATTTGTTTCTGTAAATGTAGTTGTACGTCTAATATATCCGGAACTGGCATCAGGATAACCAACACCAAATGGAGCAGCAATAGAACCAATAGCTCTGCGTTCTTCAATTAATTCACTATAGGTATCAATTGCAGCACGTCCCATAATACTAATTTCATCTGTAATTTTCCAATCTCCCTGCACGTATCCAATTAAACGGTCTCTCTCATCGGTTTCATAATTTTCATATCTTGTCCAATAAGGGTTATCCCAATAAGCAGGAACTGGATCCCATTCTTTATTTGTATCATCCCATCCATTCGGATTCCATGTAACATTTCTTTTTGTCTTAAAATACAAATCTTTTTGTGCTTTCATATCAACACCCACATTATACCACTGGCGGAATGATGACATAATATTATCAGAATATCCTGTTGAAGGACGACCTTTGCCTTTTGAGTTAATATAATTAGCAGAGGTTGTTATTGTTAAATTCTCTAATATATCATAGGACCCATTAAAGATATAGTTATTCCTACTTATGGAACTATTAGGCATAACACCTGAGATATCCTGATTAGTATAACCAAAGCGATAAGTACCTTTTTCTGTTCCTCCAGTAATATCGATACTATTTGTATAGTTCACTCCAGTCTCAAAGAATGTTTCAGCACCGTTAGCTCCAGCTGTGAAAGCAAATGGTTGACCATAATACTTTGATTCAGGAACAAATGATTCGTACTGATAAACTAGTAAATTTGGGTCAAAAGCTTCACCTCTTGATGCATCTTCTGTAGTAGGCACTACTAATTCGTCAGTACCATCACCGTCCAAATCATATTCATATAATCCTGGATGACTTCCCCCACTATAAAATGGTCCATAACCAGCTCCATATTTTGTTTGATGCTCAGGGAATGTGCTCATGTCAATTTGACTTAATGTAACACTTGAATTCACTGTTACTCCCAGAGTTTTCGAAGCAGTTTTAGAGCCTTTTTTTGTTGTAATTAAAACAACTCCATTAGCAGCACGCGAACCATAAAGTGCAGTTGCAGCAGCGCCTTTTAGAACACTTATTGACTCAATATCATTGGGGTTAATATCTGACGCAGCATTACCATAGTCATATCCAAAACCACCAGTAGTTTGATAACTATCATTGTTAATTTCATTACTAATTGGTACACCGTCAACAACGAATAAAGCCTGGTTGTTCTGAGTTAATGAAGAAGAACCACGAATAATAATATTTGATGATCCACCAAAGTTTGTATTATTCTTAATCTGAACACCGGCTACTTTACCAGATAAAGAAGTAACAAAGTTATCTGATTTAACTTTATTAATGTCTTCCCCACCTACTTCTTGAACAGCATATCCAAGACTTTTCTTTTCTCTTGTAATACCAAGAGCGGTTACAATAACAGCATCCATTTCAAGCACTTCTGCTTCCATAACTATATCAATAATACTTCTCCCATTAATAAGTACTTCTTGAGCTTTCATGCCCACAAAACTAAATATTAATGCTTCAGCACTGCTTGGTACAGTTAAACTATACTTACCATCAATGTCAGTAGTTGTACCGATTGTTGCATTTCCTTTAACAACAACCGACACCCCTGGTACTGATAATCCGTCTTCTGCGCCGGTTACCGTACCCGAGATTTGCATTTGTGCTGCAGCTTGAAAACCAACAAACAGCAAGAATGCAAGAAAAATTGTTAATTTTTTCATAGATAAAAATTTTAGGTTCATAAATAGTTAATTAGAATTATTCAGACGCTAATGTATAAAAAAAATAGATTAATCAAAAAGATTCGTATGTTTTAAAGCTTATTATTTTTCATTTTTTTTTAACGTTTATTAACAAGTACACATTAAACTTTTACGATATTTAAAAGTTTAAATATAATTCAAACATAAAAAAATGACCATATACATTCTGTATAATGGTCATTTTCTGTATTTTACAAGACACTTAAAAATAATGCCAAATAATTTATTTAAGAATTATCAGTATGCTTATTTTTACATTTAGCAAGCCTGTTATAGTTTTGATTCAACAAGCTCCAGCACTAGTTTTTCCAGCGCTTCTGTTTTTTGTTCAATTTCTTTTCCCTTAGTCATAACGTGCTGTACAAAGTCTTTATCATCCAGGTCCCCTGAATTGATTTTCACATTTAAAAAGGCACCTTTAACACAGGATCGCAAAGCTAAAGCACCTACTCCGGCATCTGAAACCGAATTCGGATTTCCTGTTTCAGCCATTGCCTTTACTACTTCCATAGCTTCATAAGCTACTTCCATAACCCGGAAGGGTATCATAATGGCATTTTTTGTTGCATCTTGAATGGCTTGTTTGCGCATCGCCTTTTCTTCATCGGTTTTCTTTGGTAAACCAAAGGCGTCCATAATTTTATTAAAGGCTTCGGTGTCTTCATCAACTAAACGAACTAACTCCGACTGGTATTTCATTCCTTTCTCGGCCCAATCTGAGAATTCTTCCCAACGATCATCCCACCCACGTTTGTGTGAAGATAAATTGGCTACCATAGTGCCTAAAGCAACACCCATTGCTCCCATGTAAGCCGAAACGGAACCACCTCCGGGTGCAGGTGATTCTGATGCAGTTTCATCAGTAAAACCAGTTAATGTCATGTCAACCAGTTTCTTTTTCTTCTGGTCGGCTGCTAATTTGTATTCGATGATTTTTTCTTCAGGTTTGAACTCATACAAATCATCTAAACCAAGTGATTTAACAGCAATTTTTATAATTTCTTTTTCGGGTATTCCAAGCGAACGGTTTTGTTTTTTCAAGAAATACTTACCGGCATCAAGCATGGCTTGTAATGGAATTAAACCAACCAGTTCGGAACCGGTAACTCTTACTCCGCGTTCCAAAGCCTTTTTAAACACTTCGTCGTAGGCAATATGTACCGGAGTAACACTTATATTGGTTAAGTTCATAGATATTTGTGCAACTCCATATTCATCAATAAACCAACCTATTGCCTTAACACACTTTAAAGATCCTGGTTCCCACACTTTATTTCCTTTTTCATCCAGTACCGGTTTTCCAGTAATTGGATTTCCATCGCGTTTTACCCTGCCCTTTTCGCGAACATCAAAAGCAATAGCATTTGCACGGCGAGTAGATGTTGTATTTAGATTAACATTGTACGCCACTAAAAAATCTCTTGCACCAACCGCAGTAACGCCCGATTTAGCATTAAACTCTGCCGGGCCAAAATCGGGTTTCCACTCCGGTTTAGCTAATTTCTCTTTTAAACCTTCATATTCGCCTGCACGACAAACTGCTAAATTTCTTCTCTCTTCTTTTAATGCAGCATTTTCGTAACAATAGATAGGAATATTTAATTCATCTCCGATTCGTTTTGCCAGTTTTCTTGCATATTCAACGGTTTCTTCCATAGTAATATTTGCAACAGGCACCAAAGGACAAACATCGGTTGCACCAAAACGTGGATGTGCTCCTTTATGATGGCGCATATTGATTAGTTCGGATGCCTTTTTTACCGCACGAAAAGCGGCTTCGCAAACTTCATCAGGAGTTCCAACCATAGTAACTACTGTTCTGTTGGTTGCCTGGCCGGGATCAACATCTAATAAACTAACTCCTTCTACCGATTCAATTTCATTTGTTATTTGTTTAATGATTTCCATATTGTTCCCTTCGCTAAAATTGGGAACACATTCTATCAATTGTTTCATATTATCGTATTTAAAATTTAAACATATTTTATTTTTTTCTTTAACTTACATATTATCCACCTATGGATATCGAATACTATTTATTTTTTTAGTTTTTATGTCATTCTTCTTTAGCATATAACCACACCTTCTTTTTTTTACGCTAAGTTTCGCTAAGATTCACAAAGCTAAGCAGAGATATCTTTTCAACCCTTTACAATCTTGGAAGCGGAGCAGCTTAAAGATTTTTAAGAATCGCAAAGAGAACTTTGTGAACCTTCATTTTCTTCGCGTAACTTAGCGTACAACTTACAATTTGTTAACATATCTTCTAATACCATTCTTAAGTAGTTGGACATTAAAATTAATAAGTAATCCCAATTTATAATCTCCTAATTTTAAATATGTTAAAATTTGAGCTTCATGAACATCCATGAACGAATCAATACTTTTAATTTCGATTACAACTTTATTTTCAACTAATAAGTCAATCCTGAAACCATGATCCAATCGGATATCTTTATATACTATTGGCATAGGTTTTTCTTTCTCAACAGTAAAATGTTCGTTTTTCAATTCATAAAATAAACATTCCTGATACGCTGATTCTAATAACCCTGGACCTAATGCCTTGTGAACTTCAATAGCTTTACCTATTATAATGTTAGAAATTTCGTTTTCGGTCATTTTCAAATTACTTTACCATTTAATATAACCGTATCAATTAAATTGCTTGTATATGCATAGGGCATAAATTCATACGTTGAAATCTCTTTCGTTATAAAAATATTCGCAATTTTTCCTTTTGCAATACTTCCTAATTCTTCTTCCAGGCCCATGGCATAAGCACCATTTATGGTGGATGCATTTATTACTTCTTCGGGTAACATACGTAATTTAATAGTGCCGAGAGACATAATGAATTTCATGTTGCCCGATGGAGAAGAACCCGGATTATAATCCGAAGCCAATGCAACAGGTAATCCTGCATTAATCATTTTTCGAACCGGAGGATCCACCATTCCAAGGAAAAAGGCTGCGCCCGGCAACAAAGTTGGCATGGTTTCCGAATCTAAAAGCGCTTTAATTTCATCATCACCTGTATATTCAAGATGATCTACCGATAAAGCATTGTATTTAACCCCTACCTGAATACCTCCGGAATAATCCAATTCATTTGCATGTATTTTAGCTCGTAATCCATATTTCATTCCGGCCATTAGAATACGGTCGGTTTGTTCAACAGTAAAGAATCCTTTATCACAGAATACATCAATATAATCTGCCAAATCTTCCGATGCCACAAGGGGAATCATTTCATTGATTACAACATCTACATAATCATCCTGCTTACCTTTATATTCGGCAGGTACTGCATGTGCCCCTAAAAAAGTTGATTTAATAGTTATTGGTGTTGTTTCCTTTAATCGTTTGATTACCCTGAGCATCTTAATTTCATCTTCGACTGTTAAGCCGTATCCACTTTTAATCTCTACAGCACCTGTTCCAAAACCAATAATTTCCTTGATACGATGCAATGCTTGATCGTAAAGCGAATCTTCCGATGTATTATGTAAAAGTTTTGCTGAATTTAAAATTCCACCACCTCGTTTTGCAATTTCTTCGTACGATAAACCGCGAATTTTATCGCCATATTCAATTTCCCGGCTACCTGCATATACTAAATGGGTGTGTGAATCACAAAACGATGGAAAAACCATTTTGCCGTCAGCATCAATTATATCTCCCTTAAAATCTGTACTTGTGATTTCAGACATTTTTCCAAAATCAGATATTTTATCATCTTTAATAATTAAATAAGCATTTTCAATGGTGTTTAATTTTTGCATATCATCGCCTGCTGCCCATTTGCGCGGCTCATAATCGACATTAATTAAACTCTTAATATTTTTGATTAAAATGGCCATAAGGATATTATTTTATGAATTTGAAACGATACGAAATTACAAAAATCATCGGTATATAAACAAAAAATTTCCTGTTGTATAACTTATGACCTATTTTTACAACTTCGATCTAGAAACTTAGAATTTATATATCTTATGAAAAAGAAAAGACAGATTCCTCACACCTATGTTATTGTATTCTTTATAATTATATTTTCGGCTATTCTTACCTGGTTTGTGCCCGGTGGAGAATTTGACCGGGAAACTATGACATTAGCCGATGGCACCGAAAAAGAAGTAATTGTAAAGGACTCGTTTCATTACATTGAAAATCAACCACAAACATGGGAAGTTTTTTCTTCGTTTTTTGAAGGGTTTGTTGATAAAGCCGACATTATTGTTTTTATTTTAATGATTGGCGGAGCATTCTGGATTATGAATGACAGTAAAGCCATTGATGTTGGAATTTTTACTTTTTTAAAGAAGACCAAACGGATTGAACATATTAAACTATTTAAATTTCTTGGTGTTGAAAATATCATCATAACATTTATTATGTTAATGTTTTCGGTATTTGGAGCAGTATTTGGAATGAGTGAAGAAACCATTGCCTTTGTCATTATTTTTGTTCCTCTGGCTTTATCAATGGGCTACGACTCGATTGTTGGAGTTAATATGTGCTTTGTGGCTGCCGGTTTGGGTTTTGCGGGAGCCTTGCTAAACCCCTTTACCATTGGCATTGCGCAGGGTTTATCGGGCATCCCTTTATTTACAGGTATCGAATACCGGTTTTTTATCTGGATTGTACTAAACACAGTGGGTATTATTTATGTTCTTCGTTATGCAAAGAAAATCAAAAAAAATCCGGAATCATCCATTGTATTCGAAGATGACAATAAAAACTGGAGAAGCAAAGAACATATCGACGCCGAACACATGAAGTATTATACCCCCATGTCGGCCTGGATAGTATATGGAATAATCTCAGTAGCACTTGTTATTTTTTCAATAGCATATTTCACAACCACATTAAGTATTGGAAACTCATCCACAACTTTTCCTGTTATTCCTTTACTAAGTGCATTATTTATTATTTTAGGTCCACTGGTACTGAAAAAATCGGTTCACTTTTTTATTCTAAACATATTACTCTTTACCATTTTGTTTTTAATTATAGGTGTTATGGGTTACGGATGGTATGTTATGGAAATCGCCACACTTTTCTTTGTAATGGGGCTAGCATCAGGAATTGCCAATAATAAATCACCCAATAATATAACCAAATTATTTCTGGATGGAGCAAAAGATATTGCATCGGCGGCATTAATTGTTGGTCTGGCCGGTGGAATTATCATTGTTTTGCAAGAAGGAAAAATTATTGATACCATTTTACATTCTGTTTCCCAGTCGATGAAAACCATGGGTAAAGTAGGATCAATAGGTATTATGTATGTGATTCAGACATTTATCAATATCATTATTCCATCGGGTAGCGCCAAAGCTGCTTTAACCATGCCCATTATGGCACCATTCTCAGATTTAATTGGCATTTCGCGACAGGCAACTGTGGTAGCTTTTCAACTGGGTGATGGTTTTACCAACATGATTACGCCTACATCGGGAGTTTTAATAGGAGTATTGGGTGTTGCAAAAATACCTTACGAAAAATGGGTTAAATGGATTACTCCTTTTATGATTATCTTAATTATTTTAGGATTTTTACTTTTAATCCCTACAGTTACCATGCAACTAAGTGGTTTTTAAACTTCATACCATGAGAACAATACTAATCCTAATTCTAAGCCTTTTTATTTTTTATAACAGTCGTTCGCAAGATACCTTAAAAACTGAAAAAATAAAGGATGGATGGACCTTTGGTGCCGTTCCGGTTATTGCATACGATTCCGACTTAGGTTTTAAATACGGCGCTCTGGCTAACTTTTACAATTATGGGAAACCTTCCAGTTATCCTGAATATTTGCAATCTATATATGTGGAAATTTCCCGAACAACTAAAGGCAGCGGAATTAATCAACTGGCTTTTGATTCAGAACACATGTTTCCAAATAAACCGATCAGAATTACTGCTGATTTAAGTTATTTAACCGAACAGGCCTTGGATTTTTATGGATTCAACGGTTATCAATCATCTTATATCTCGGATTTTGAAAATGATGAACCGGAAAATAATTTGTACAGATCGCGCATGTATTACAAAATGGAACGTAAAATGATCCGTTTTGCTGCCGACTTTTCGGGAGATCTGTATAAAAATAAACTAAAATGGTTGGCCGGTTTTGCTCACACCAATCATAAATTAGGATCTGTTGATATCGATGCTTTGAATAAAGGTAAGGACGAAGATGATTTGCTTCCGTCCACGGATAGTGTTCCGGGTTTATACGACCAGTATGTTGCATGGGGAATTATACCCGACAAAGAAGCCGATGGTGGAAAAATAAATTATTTAAAGTTCGGATTAATTTATGACACGCGCGACAATGAAGCCAACCCAATGAAAGGGCTTTGGTCGGAAGTAGTTTTGGTAACTGCCCCACGTTTTCTCGATAATTATGAGAATGATTACACACAACTTGCTCTAACACACAGACAATATTTTACTTTAATACAAAATAAGCTATCATTTGCTTATCGATTAAGTTACCAATCTACTATTGCAGGCGAAACACCATTTTACATGCTGCCTTATTTAAACTTTTCTTATAACCCGTCGATTTCGGTGGAAGGACTCGGTGGTGCTAAATCATTACGTGGAGTTTTAAGAAACCGTGTGGTGGGCGATGCTATTGCTTTTGGAAATTTTGAGTTTCGGTGGAAATTTCTCAGAACCATCATAAAAAATCAGAATTTATATGTTGCCCTTAGTACATTTACTGATCTTGGCCAGGTAGTAAAAGAAACTAAAATCGATAAAAGTAAGATTCTAATGCAAGATGTTTATGGTAATGATTTGCGCTATTACTTTGATGAAAAATCTGATAAACTGCACATTAGCTATGGCCTGGGTTTACATTTTGCTTTAAACGAAAATTTTATTGTGGCAATTGATTACGGATTGGCTGCTGACCAAAGAGATGGTTCCAGCGGTCTGTATATTGGAATGAATTTCTTATTTTAAAAAAGTTGTCTATACTTCGATAACCTGTCTGCAACAGGAATTCTCAGTATGACAACTTTTATACGATCAGTCACAATTTGAACTGGCCTATGTGACTTTTTATGACTTTAAAATTCTTCGAACCGATGCGTGATATCCCTAAACTCGCAACACTCATCCAGGTTTTTACTATACACAGCCATTGCTCTGCGACTCATACCCATACTAGAAAATCCGCCATCGTGGAAAAGATTTTGCATGGTTACTTTTTTAGTTAAGTCAGAAAACATGGTAATACAAAAATCAGCGCATTCATCGGCTGTTGCATTTCCCAGTGGCGACATACGGTTCGAGAAATCCATTAACTCATCCAGTCCCATTACACCAGAACCTGCAGTGGTTGGTGTTGGCGATTGAGAAATAGTATTTATTCTGATTTTCTTTTCGCGGCCATAAATGTATCCAAAACTTCGCGCTATCGATTCAAGTAATGATTTAGCATCGGCCATATCGTTATACCCGTAAAGTGTACGTTGAGCTGCAACATAAGATAAAGCCAACACAGAGCCCCAATCATTTAAAGCGTCCATTTTTCGAGACACTTGTAATATTTTATGAAAAGATAAGGCCGAAACATCCAATGTTTTTAGAAAATAATCATAATTCAGGTTGTCGTAGGTAATTCCTTTTCTCACGTTTGGCGACATTCCGATTGAGTGGAGTATGAAATCAAATTTCCCTCCAAACTTGTCCATTGTTTTTTTGATTAAATTCTGAATATCTTCAATATTCGTTGCATCAGCAGGAATTACTTCCGTATTACACGCTTTTGCTAACTCTTCCGTATCGCCTAAGCGTAATGCAAACGGAGCATTTGTTAAAACAATTTCTGCTCCTTCTTCGTAAGCTTTTTCTGCCACTTTCCAGGCAATCGATTTATCGTTTAAAGCCCCGAATATTAAACCTTTTTTTCCTTTAAGTAAATTAAATGCCATGATTAAATTTTTTATTTACAAGTTACATACAAATAACATAATATAATGTTCATGTATAACTTTATTAAGATTGATTCTTATTTATTTAATAATACTTTCGCGTTTTGAATTGCTGCTTCTGTTAACTGCTCTCCGCTCAGCATTTTAGCAATTTCGTTGATTCGCTCTTCGTGATTCAGAAGCTTAATGTATGTGTTGGTTGTTTCATGATTATCTCTTTTATATACCAGATAATGGAAATCGGCCTTACCGGCAATTTGCGGTAAATGGGTTATGTTAATCACTTGCATCTTTTCCGACATTCGTTTAATGATGGATCCCATTTTATCAGCTATCTCGCCGGATGTTCCTGTATCAATCTCATCGAAAATAATGGTAGGTAAGGTTTTTGTTTCAACCATTAAAGACTTTATACTTAGCATTAATCTCGACATCTCGCCACCCGATGCCACTTTCGATAATTCTTCGGGTGCAACATTTTTATTTGCCGAAAATAAAAATTTGATAAATTCTTTTCCTGATGGCAGAAACTCATCACTTGGAATTTGCTCCACCTTAAAAGCTGCATTTGAAATTCCTAACTGCTGTAAAATTTCCACCACTTTGTTTTCAATTGCCGGTTTAATTTTCGCACGGTTTGCAGAAATCACCTTAGCTAAATCTTCTAATTCCTGATGTAATGATTCTAATTGTTTTTTTAATTTATCGGTTTCAAAATCGTAGGAATTAATTGTATCTATTTTATTTTGTAATTCGTTTTGTACATCAAGCAATTCCTTTACCGAGCCCACTTTATGCTTTTGTTGCAAAGCATAAATGTTATCGAGCCTTTCTCGTATAAATTCAATTCGCTGCGGATCGTGCTCGATTTTCTCGTTTAGTGTCTCGATTTCACTGTCAATGTCTTGTAATTCAATATATACAGAATCTAATCGCCCTTTTAAATCATCGCCTTCTTTAATATATTGTGCAATGGATTCAATTGCATTTTTTGTTTGTTTTAAATTTGATATAATCGAGATTTCTTCTCCGGACAACAAGTGATTTGCTTGCGATAAATTTACTTTAATTTCTTCGGCATGATTTAACTGCTCCAGTTCTTCCTCCAGTTCTTCCTGCTCCCCATCAATTAATTTAAGTACTTCCAACTGATCGAACTGAAACTGATAATAATCCAAATCGGATTTAGCTTTATCAGCATTATTCACAAGCCGTTGATATTCTGATTTAAGCCTGTTGTAGGTTTCAAATTTATTATAATAATCATTAAGCGTATCGTTATGATCGGCAAACGAATCGACCAGCGTTAATTGAAAGTTATCATCGCCTAAAAGCAAACTTTGATGCTGTGAATGTATATCGATTAAATAGGAACTTAAATCTTTTAAAACATTTAGGTTAACAGGAGTGTCATTTATAAATGCCCGCGATTTACCATTATCTGTAATTTCCCTGCGAATGCTTGTTAAATCATCGTAATCCAGATCGTTTTGCTCAAAAAATTGCTTCAATTTATAATTTTTAACCATGAATTTGGCTTCAACAAAACACTTGCGCGATTTATCTTTAAGCACGGTTGTATCGGCTCTCTGACCAAGTATTAAAGATAAAGCACCCAATAAAATAGACTTACCAGCACCTGTTTCTCCGGTTATGATATTCAAGCCTTTGTTAAAATCAATCTCTAACTCATTGATTAAGGCATAATTTTGAATATTTATCGACTGAAGCATATTACAAACGATCATTTAAAGATTATACAAACTTACTAAAAAAGATTGTTTAAATCTCTTCACAAATATTTGAATAAATAAATTTCTTTTGATTACTGTTCTTTAATCTTTTTGTATTGATCGGACCTTGCAGGATCAATTTCCACCAGTATTTTGTATACTTCGTCGGCTTCTGTCATAAACGATTCCGAGAACACATTGATTAACTCATCCGATTTTGCAATCATAATCAGATCGTAAAAGAATAAATAAGGATCTGGTTTCTGGCGATATACCTTTTGCAGCAATTTTAAGCTTTCAGCAATTTCGCTTCTTCCCTTTGCTTCTTTGCTTTCCATTACATCTAATCCTAAGCGGTGGTAACGATACAAGAACTCACGCACCCCTTTGTAGCGATCGTTCAGAATATTTTCTACTAACCAATAACGATTCTTTCGGCTTTCAAAAGCTTTCCATCCTTTTTCGGGCGAATTTAAAGCATTTGTTACTACTCGCTCTGCATTTTGGAAAAACTCCGTTCCACCCAACAGTGAAAAAGTATCATAATCTAAGCCTATAATAATGTATGCATAATAGGCTAATATGGATGTTAAATTTGATCTGTGTTCTGTAATGTTAAATTCCAAAGGTTCAAACTCAACATAATTAAACTTAATGTCATCGTCTTTAAAATTCAGAACAGTTGTATTATAAGATGTATTATAAACAGGTCGTCGCGACTGCACCTGTATGCTTCCTTTAAACTCATCACCAATATGATCTTGCAGATTTATCATGATATTGCACTCAATACGTTCTTCGTTTGAATACACATGATTTGTCCAGGCTGTATTATTCATAAATTCATAAATAGCATTCTGTAATGTTTGGAAAACCTGTTTGTTGGTTCCCTGAATTTGTGATGAAACCACTTGCACATTGCATCTTAACTCCTGTCCGAAAACGGTTAAGGAAATTAAAATCGCAATCCATAGTAATGCTATTCGCCTGATCATAATATTTTAATTGTTAATTCGTTTAATCAACTCATTTACAATATCTGCTGCTACCTCTTGTTTCTGTTTTAAATCAAATCCGATTTTTACACCATGCTTATCGATAATGGATATTTTATTGGTATCTACACCAAAACCGGCTCCTCGATCGTTTAACGAGTTTAGAACGATAAAATCCAGGTTTTTAGTATTGATCTTTTTTTCGGCATTCGCAAATTCATTATCGGTTTCTAAAGCAAAGCCTACCAGAAGTTGATGATCCTTTTTTATTTTTCCTAATTCGGCAGCAATATCTTTATTTGGTTCTAAAGTAATATTCAGATCATCTGAACTACGTTTTACCTTTTTATTAAACTGTTTCGATGGTTTATAATCGGCTACAGCAGCAGACATAATTGCAGCATCACAATTTGGAAAATACTTGATACACTGCTCATACATTTCTTTTGCTGTTTGCACCTGAATGGTATTAATCAAACTGCTTTGCGAAGTTAAATGTGTGGGGCCAGACACCAAAATTACCTCGGCACCTTGTTCGGCAAGTTCTTCGGCAATTGCATAACCCATTTTTCCTGAACTGTAATTTCCAATAAAACGTACAGGATCAATTGGCTCATAAGTTGGGCCTGCAGTTACTAAAATGGTTTTAGATTTTAGTTTTTTTTTTGAAGTAAAAAACTCAATTACACTTTGTGTGATTGTTTCCGGCTCGGCCATACGCCCTTTTCCTACCAAACCACTTGCCAGCTCACCACTTTCGGGCTCCACAATAAGATTTCCGTACGATTTTAAGATTTCGATATTTTTCAAATTGGCGGGATGCTGAAACATATCCAAGTCCATTGCCGGGGCAATCATTACAGGGCATTTTGCTGACAGATAAGTTGTAACCAACAAATTATCAGCTATTGCGTGTGCCATTTTTCCCATGGTATTGGCTGTGGCAGGGGCAATAACATATAAATCAGACCATGATCCTAAATCAACATGACTATTCCACTGCCCGTTTTCGGGGTCGAAAAAGTCTACCAGAATAGGATTTTTAGAAAGAGTTGCTAAAGTTAAAGGAGTAATAAATTCCTTGGCCAGCCTGGTCATTATCACTTTTACCTGTGCACCTTCTTTCACGAGTAACCTTACAAGAATAGCAGCCTTATACGCCGCTATTCCACCTGTTACTCCTAATAAAATATTTTTTCCTTTTAGCTTCATAAGCTAATTTTTTATTGCCTATTTCTCGCCTTCTTCAGATTCTGGCTTTCTGTAATAAATCTGATCGTCGATAAATTCCTGCATTGCAATCAATGTAGGTTTTGGCAATCTTTCATAAAACCTTGAAATTTCAATTTGCTCTCTGTTTTCGAAAACTTCTTCCAAATTATCGGTATACGAAGCAAATTCTTCTAATTTACGATTTAACTCTTCCTTAAGCTCGCTGCTTATTTGATTTGATCTTTTAGAAACAATAGAAACTGTTTCGTAAATATTTCCAGTTTCTTTATCAACTTCGTTTAAGTTACGTGTAATGGTTGTAGTAGGAGCTTTTGTCTTTTTATAATCCATTCCTTGTTATTTTATGTAAATTAATTCTTTAATTTCGATTCTGCAAAACTAAACATTTCCTGTGCTTCCTTTATATGTGTGCTTTCTGGAAATTCACCGTAAAATGCGTAATACTCATCTACCGTATCCTGAAATCTTTCAATGATTTTTTCCTGCACACTACCTTCTGCTAATAAAAATTTTGATTTTAATATCAAAAACATGATGTCTTCGCGATAAATAGTATCAGGATAATCGTCTAAACAATTATTTAAAGCAATTATAGCTGCTTTATAATCTGACAAATTGTAATAGAGCTTAGCACTCTGAAATGATTTTTCAATTAATTTATTTCTCATCTCATCGATTAAGCTTATAATTTCAGCCTTTCTTTCTGTATTTGGATATCTTGATAAATGTAAACTAAACAAAGATATTGCTTGGGTTGTATAAGACTGATCAAGACTTGGCCTGGGTGATAATTTATATGTTGAGTATGCATTCATAAAAGATGCTTCCTCAGCAAACGGACTGTTTCCAAAAGTTTTTCTGAACTCATCGAAATAATGCGCTGCCAGCATATAGCTTTTCTGATAATAACTGGCATAAGCGGCGTAAAAATAAACCGTATCGGCTTGCTTTGTACCCCTTAATGCTGGTTTTAATTGATCAAATAAGCCCTCAGCTCTTACATAGTCTTCATCAGCATAATACTCAAGTGCTTTGGTATATTTTAGCCTGTAATCACGGCTTTTTAGCAGTTTCTCGTACTTACACGATGAAACAACTATTACAAGTAGTATAAACGGTAATATCCTTTTCATTTTTTCAAACATTTTGCAAATGTACAATTTTAGTTTAAAATGCTAAAATTAAAATACACTAAACGTGCTATTTATTTTATTTATTTTAATCGACTTGTTAATTTTTTAAAAAAACGTAATTTTGTGCCAAATTTAAATTAATCATTTAAAACTAATATCGTGGATTTATTTAGCAAAATAAAAGAGCGCATGGGGCCAATCGGACAACACATGAAGCAGTCTCATGGGTATTTTTCGTTTCCCAAGTTAGAAGGAGAAATTCATTCTAAGATGAAATTTCGTGGTAAAGAAGTTCTTACCTGGAGTTTAAATAATTATATAGGTTTAGCAAATCATCCTGAAGTGAGGAAGGCAGATGCTGAAGCTGCCAAAGAATATGGGATGGCATACCCGATGGGTGCCAGAATGATGTCGGGACAAACCAGTAAACATGAAGAACTGGAAAATAACCTGGCTGAGTTTGTTGGGAAAGATGACGCTTTTCTGTTGAATTATGGTTACCAGGGTATGGTTTCTATTATTGATTGTATTGCAACACGAAAAGATGTTATTGTGTACGACTCGGAATCGCATGCATGTATTATGGATGGCGTTTTTCTTCACAAAGCAAAAGGAGGCAAAAGTTTCGTATATGCGCATAACGACATGCAAAAATTTGAAAAAATGCTGGGATTTGCCGAAAAAGTTGTGAAAGAAACCGGTGGCGGAATTTTGGTAGTTACCGAAGGTGTATTTGGTATGGCAGGCGATTTGGGTAAATTAAAAGAAATTGTATCCTTTAAAGATAAATTCAATTTCAGACTATTGGTTGATGATGCACACGGATTTGGAACCATGGGTGAAACTGGTGCCGGTGCCGGAGAGCATTTAGGTGTTCAGGATCAAATTGACATTTACTTTGCCACATTTGCAAAAGCAATGGCAGGAATTGGTGCTTTTGTTGCATCAACAGAAGAAGTAGTTAATTTCTTCAGATACAATATGCGCTCGCAAACATTTGCGAAATCATTGCCAATGCCTATGGTTATTGGTGCATTAAAAAGATTAGAACTTTTGAAAAATGAAAAGCATTTGCGCGAGAACCTTTGGAAAGTTGTAAATGCGTTGCAAAAGGGATTAAAAGAAGCAGGATTTAATTTGGGTGTTACAGAATCGCCGGTTACTCCTGTTTATTTATCTGGTAGTATTCCTGAAGGTACAAATATTACGATGGATTTAAGAGAAAATTACAATGTTTTCTGTTCAATCGTAGTATATCCTGTTATACCTAAAGGCGAACTCTTGTTAAGATTAATTCCAACAGCTATGCATACCCTGGAAGATGTTGAGTATACCATCAATGCGTTTAAAGCTGTTCATAAAAAATTAGTAAATGGCGAATACCAGGCCGATTCAATTGCACCGGTCTAGTTAAGGACTAAATACTTATTATAAATAAAAAGGGTGTCCGAAAAGAATAAAAAGTGTCATTGCGAATGAAATGAAGCAATCTATATTTGTTGATTATCAA
>CAYVEW010000030.1:30736-32939 GCA_964450375.1 uncultured Bacteroidales bacterium | reverse complement strand
GAGCAGTTGCAGGCTCACAAAAATGCAGTAAGTATAAGACTTAAAACGACTGAATATGAAGACTAAAAATGATTTTGATATCAACAGGCTGGTAAGGCCAAATATTTTAAAATTGAAACCTTACCAATCGGCTCGTGAACAGGTGAGTGATCAAGATGCTATTTTATTGGATGCCAACGAAAATCCATTTCCGATTGGATATAACAGGTATCCCGATCCTTTGCAACGAGAACTAAAAATGAAGATTGCAGAACAAAAGAATATTCCACTTGAAAATATCTTTTTGGGTAATGGCAGCGACGAAATCATTGATTTATTGATTCGAGCTTTTTGTATTCCGGGCAAAGATTCGATTCTAATTAATGTGCCCACCTACGGAATGTACGAAGTTTGTGCCAACATGAACGATGTAAAAGTTATTAAAGTTGAGCTGGATGAAGAATTCCAAGTCGATTTACAAACGGTTTTGAAAAAAAGCCAGCAAGCTAAAATCATCTTCATCTGTTCACCAAACAATCCTACAGGTAACCTAATTCAACAAGATTTAATTGTTGATTTGCTTGAAAATTTTAACGGAATTGTAGTGCTCGATGAAGCGTATATTGATTTTGCCAATGATGCAGGATTTTCATCTAAAATTGACAACTACACAAACCTGGTAGTTTTGCAAACCTTTTCGAAAGCCAGAGCTATGGCAGGAATTCGCTTAGGAATGGCCTTTATGAATAGTGAAATCGTAAATATCTTAAATAAGATTAAGTATCCATATAATATCAGTCTGCTAAATCAAAAAGCTGCACTAAAGGCGCTGGAAGATGACTCTGTGAATTCAGGAATAAAAGCAATTCTGGAACAAAGAGAATGGTTAATTTCTGAACTTCAAAAACTGAAGATAGTAGACAAAATTTGGCCTTCAGATGCGAATTTCCTGTTGGTTCAATTTAAAGATCATAAACAAGCATTTGAGTTTTTGAAAAAGGAAGGAATCATTGTGCGTGATCGATCCAACGAACCAAATTGTAATGGCTGCCTGCGCATTACAGTTGGAAAATCTCTTGATAATCTAATGCTAATAAGTTGTTTAAAACAATTTGAACCAGTAAAAAATTATAATTATGAAAAAAATATTGTTTTTAGATCGTGATGGAACGATTATCAAAGAACCCGAAGATGAGCAAATTGACAGCTTAGAAAAACTGGAATTTATTCCGGGAGTGTTCCGGGTTTTGTATCAACTCATCAATCAATATGATTATGAACTGGTTATGGTCTCCAATCAGGATGGTTTAGGAACCGGCACCTATCCTATCGAAACATTCAGTTTGGTTCAGGAAAAACTAATAAGCACTTTAAAAGGCGAAGGAATTGAATTTTCAGAAATTCTAATTGATAAATCTTTCCCTTCTGATAAAAGTCCAGACCGAAAACCCAATACAGGAATGGTTAAAAAATACCTGAATTCGGAGTTGGATTATGACAAATCCTTTGTTATTGGCGATCGCTTAACCGATTTGCAATTGGCACGTAACATGAATCTCAAAGGGATTTTATTAAGTGAAAATACTGATATTAATATAGCCAACGATAAAACCCTTTTTAATTGTAAAAGCTGGGATGAAATCTTAGACATCATAAAAACGAATGATCGATCGGCTAAAGTAATTCGTAATACAAATGAGACACAAATAGCAATTAATTTATGCTTAGATGGAAATGGGAAAAACAATATTTCGACAGGGCTACGATTCTTTGATCATATGCTGGAGCAACTTGGAAAGCATTCAGGAATCAATCTTTCAGTAAAAGTAAATGGCGATTTGGATATAGATGAACACCACACCATTGAAGATACAGCCATTGCCCTGGGCGAAGCCTTCCTAAAAGCATTGGGCAACAAAAAGGGAATTGAACGCTATGGCTTTACTTTACCTATGGATGATTGCTTAGCTCAGGTAGCCCTGGATTTTGGCGGCCGCCCCTGGTTGGTTTGGGATGCTGATTTTAATCGCGAAAAGATTGGTGATATGCCAACGGAAATGTTTTATCACTTTTTTAAATCCTTTGCCGATGCTGCAAAATGCAACCTGAATATAAAAGTTGAAGGAAACAATGAGCATCATAAGATAGAAAGCATTTTTAAAGCTTTGGGACGATCAATAAAAATGGCAGTTAAGCAGGAAAAGTTTTCTTATACGCTTCCATC
>CAYVEW010000030.1:0-30636 GCA_964450375.1 uncultured Bacteroidales bacterium | reverse complement strand
GACGATCAATAAAAATGGCAGTTAAGCAGGAAAAGTTTTCTTATACGCTTCCATCGACTAAGGGTATGCTTTAATAAGAGAGTCATTTCAAGATTCATTCTAAAATTTAAAACATAACACCCCTAAAGAATAGTCACTGCGAAGAAGCCCGAATGGGCGACTGAAGCAGTCTTTTTAAAGATTACTTCGCTTCGCTCGTAATGACAACAAAAAATACTAACTAATTATGAAAACAGCAATTATAAAATACAATGCAGGAAATATTCAAAGTGTGGCTTTTGCTTTGGAACGTTTGGGAATAAAACCGGTTATTACCGATGATCCTGAAATTATTGTAAAAGCAGACAAAGTTATATTTCCCGGAGTTGGCGAAGCTTCGTCAACCATGAACTACTTGCGCCAATCGAAACTCGATATGCTTATTCCAAACCTGAAACAACCCGTACTTGGAATTTGCCTTGGCATGCAACTGATGTGCAGTTTCTCAACGGAAGGAAATACTTCCTGTCTTGGGATTTTCAACGAAAAGGTAGAAAAATTTCCACCCGGTAATAAAGTGCCACATGTTGGATGGAACAGCATCGGTAATATGAAAAGTCCTCTATTCAAAAATTTACCCGAAAACAGCTACGTATATTTTGTACACAGCTATTTCGTAAATAAAAGCTCATACAGCATTGCTGAATGCAACTACATCAAGCCATTCAGTGCTGCTTTACAAAAAGATAACTTTTTCGCTACCCAGTTTCATCCGGAGCGTAGCGGAAAAACAGGTGAAATCATTTTAAAAAATTTTATAGCGTTATGATAGAAATAATACCAGCAATCGATTTAATGGACGGCCAGTGTGTAAGGCTGTCGCAAGGAAAATACAACCAAAAAACCGTGTACTCTAGTCAGCCTGCACTTGTGGCAAAAGCATTCGAAAATCAGGGATACAAACGTTTACACCTGGTTGATCTGGATGGAGCTAAATCGGGTCAGCCTGAAAACCTGAATGTTTTAAAAGATATTTGTTCCAGAACCAATCTGATCGTAGACTATAGCGGTGGGATACGCACCAAAGAACAGGTAAAAAATGCCCTGGATGCAGGTGCAAGTTATATTGGAATTGGCAGTTTGGCTGTAAAGGAACCCGAAACGTTCCAAAACTTCATCAAAGATTACGGAGCACAACTTTTTATTGTGGCAACCGATGTATTTAATCAGCAGGTTTATATAAATGGTTGGACTAAAGAAACGGATATTCGGATTTTTGATTTGATCTCTGCCTATTCTGATTTAGGTATAACGAAATTCATGTGTACCGATATTGCCCGTGACGGAATGCTTTCAGGTGTAAATATAGATTTCTATAAATCGCTCAAAGAATCTTTTCCAAAAAACTACATCATTGCCAGTGGCGGAGTGAGCTCTAAAAAAGATATTTATGCTCTGGAAAAAGCAGGCATCGATGCCGTTATTGTAGGAAAAGCATTTTACGAAGATATTATTCCGGTTGAGAATTTAACCTTAAAACAATGTTAGCAAAACGAATTATTCCATGTTTGGATATTAAAGACGGGCAGACTGTAAAAGGTATTGAGTTTGAAAACCTTAAATCGGTTGGCGACCCGGTTGAACTGGGCAAATTTTACAGCGATAATGGAGCAGATGAACTGGTATTCCTGGATATTACGGCATCGCACGAGAAACGAAAAACACTGAGCAAACTGGTTACCCGGATAGCTAAGGAAATAAATATCCCGTTTACCGTGGGTGGCGGAATATCGAGCATCGAAGATGCTGATGTGATTCTTTCTGCCGGTGCCGATAAAATATCAGTTAATTCTGCTGCCATTAATAATCCTGAGCTAATTAGTGAAATTGCTAATAAATTTGGCAGTCAGTTTATTGTGCTGGCCATTGATGCAAAATTGGAAAATGATCAATGGACCGTTTACAAAAATGGTGGCCGAATAAAAACAGCGCTTGAGCTATTTAGCTGGGCAAAGAAAGCCGAATTGCTGGGTTGTGGAGAAATATTGTTTACATCCATGAACCACGACGGAACCAAAAGTGGCTTTGCCCTGGAACCTTTAAAATGGCTTACTGAGAATCTTAATATACCGGTAATTGCTTCGGGTGGTGCAGGATCAATTAAAGATTTTGATGATGTTTTCAGATACTCAAACGTAGAAGCAGCATTAGCAGCAAGTGTTTTTCATTATAAAGAAATAGAAATTCCGAAGCTAAAGAAACTTTTAGACGATTATGGGATTCCTATGCGAATGTAATATCTCGTAGCTCATCGCTAGAAACTCAAAGCTCTGAGCTTATAGCTATGAGCTTTGAGCTTAATAAACTATAAAAATCAAAAACTTAAGAAATGAAACAAGATTTAAACTTTGATAAATTAAACGGGCTTATACCGGCTATAATTCAGGATTTTAATACAAAAGAAGTACTTATGCTTGGATTTATGAACCGGGAAGCCTATGAAACAACAGTAGAAAAACAACTAGTTACCTTTTACAGTCGCACTCGCAAGGAGTTATGGACTAAAGGCGAAACCAGCGGTAATTATTTACAGGTAAAAGAAATCATTCCGGATTGTGATAATGATACATTATTGATTTTGGCAGAACCAGTGGGGCCTGTTTGCCACACAGGAACTAGAACTTGCTTTGGAGAAGAAGCATCAAAATTTGATCTGAATTATTTACAGGAAATAATTGACCAACGGCGCGATAAAAAGCCTGAAGGATCCTATACAACCAAACTTTTCGAAAAAGGGATCAATAAAATTGCACAAAAAGTGGGCGAAGAAGCGGTAGAACTAATCATCGAAGCCAAAGATAGTAACAATGAATTATTCCTGAATGAAGCTGCCGACCTAACATATCACTTATTGGTTTTATTATCAGCAAAAGGATTTGGAATAAAAGATGTAATTGATGTTTTAGATAAAAGGCATATGTAAATATCGTGCATGAACTTGTCCAAAAAGTTTTTGTGGCACTTTGTGCTACCTTTGAGTAACTTTGTGGTATAATTTCAAAATGCTGTTACACAATGTTTCACAAAGATGACTCAAAGTTACACTAAGTAATTAAGAGAAAATCTACAATTTTTTATGACTTTTTGGACAAGCTTTATTTTATTTTAATCTTAACTCATACAAATCCGTTCTACGGTCGCGCATATTTTTAACGCTTCCGTATCGGTTTAGTTCAGCAATTAAATCCAGGTCTACATCAACTACCAGAATCATTTCTGTATTAGGTGTTGCTTCGGCTTTTATTCCATCCGTTGGAAATGAAAAGTCGCAGGGTGTAAACACCACAGATTGTGCGTACTGAATATCCATATTATGAACTTTTGGAAGATTTCCAACAGCACCTGCTACAGCAACATAACATTCATTTTCAATGGCCCTCGCTCTGGCACAGTTTCGTACTCGAGAATAGCCATTCTGTGTATCAGTTAGAAATGGAACGAATAAAATTTTCATTCCATCCTGTGCTAAAAGTCTTGATAATTCAGGAAATTCAACATCATAGCAAATTACAACACCAATGGGGCCGCAATCTGTTTCAAAAACTTCGATCTTTTTACCTCCTTTAACTCCCCAGTATTTTGCTTCATCAGGCGTAATATGTATTTTTTCGTATTGTTCGTAGGTGCCGTTTCTTCGAACCAAATAACCAATATTATAAAGAGATTCATCAATAACATAAGGCATGCTTCCGGTAATAATATTCACATTATAGCTAATTGCCAGTTTTAGGAATCTATCAAGCATTTCGTCGGTATAAGTAGCAAGTTCGCGAATAGCTTCCGGTTCCGATAAATGATTGTATTTTGCCATTAAAGGAGCATTGAAGAATTCAGGAAATAACGCAAAATCGCTTTTATATCCCGATACGGCATCCACGAAAAACTCCACCTGCTCAAAAAGCTCATCAACCGTTTTGTACTGGCGCATTTGCCATTGTATTAATCCCAATCGAACAACAGATTTTTGCGATGTAAGCTTAACCGTTTTTTTAGTATAATAGATATTATCCCACTCAAGTAAAACAGCATAATCGTGCGATTCGTCATCACCGGTAATATAATCAGTTAAAATTTTCTTTGGATGAAAATCATTGGAAAGTTGAAATGTTAAAGTAGGATCATATATTTCTTTTAACTTTACTTTTTGTATATATTCTTTAGGAGTTAACTCTTCGGAATACTTGTGATAGTTCGGAATACGACCGCCAAAAACAATGGCTTTCAGATTCAGTTTTTCACACAATTCCTTACGTGCATCGTAAAGTCTGCGAGCCAGTCGCAACCCCCTGAATTCGGGTTTTATAAATACTTCGATTCCGTATAAAACATCTCCTTTGGGAGTATGCGTATTGAAAGTATAGTTTCCTGTAATCTCTTTATAAGTATGTTCATCGCCAAAATGATCATACTTAATAATTAAGGAAAGCGCACTCCCCACAACAACTCCGTTAACCACCACAGCAATTTGTCCTTCGGGAAATACATCCAGCAGTTTTTGTAAATGATGTTCTTTCCAATAAGCTCCTTGCCAAACAGCATAAGCTTCCTGCATGGATGCTTTTAATTCCTGATAATCCGAAATTTTTAAATACCTGATTTCTACTGATTCGATTTCTTGCATACGATCTGGTTGTTTATTGTCAAATATACGAAAGTGAATTGAACTTAAATATAATCTTCATAACAATAAATTTATGATTTTCGAAAAAAATATTCATTATTTAAAAAAAAATGATACATTTGTTTTTCAAATCATTCAAAATGAACAAACAACTTAACACATATTACTTTTACTACTTTTACTTTAGCCAGTTTAAGCAGGATTAATATGTAGTTATGTAAAAAATAATACGAAAGGTCCTGCCAAAAGCAGGGCCTTTTTTAATTTATAAAGTATGGATTTTAAAAGTGTAGAGTCTAGCGTATATTTTTTCTTTTATGGATATTATTATTTCGATCATATCCCGGGACTCCTATGCTTAAACTGAAATAGAAAAAGCGAATACAAACCAAGCGTCCCGGGAAAATCCGGGGCGCTTTTTTTATTATTTAACATTATGAAAGTAAGTATCCAAGGCATACAGGGAGCATTCCACGAAGAAGCTGCCCGACTTTATTTTAAACCGGAAATCAAAATCGTTCCGAATTTAACTTTCCCGGAACTAATTGAATCTGTTCAGAACAAAACCGCTGATTTTGGAATCATGGCAGTAGAAAATACAATTTCCGGAACTATACATGCCAATCTTAATTTAATTAAACATTCCGGTTTACAGATTACAGGCGAAGTGTATCTGCCAATTAAGCAAAATCTTATTGCCTTGCCTAAAACCAATCTGCATAGCATAACCGAAATACACTCACATTATATGGCTATTAATCAGTGTCGTGAATTTTTGAATCAATGTAGTAATATCAAAGTGATTGAATCGGAAGATACTGCTTTAAGTATTAAAAACATTGCCGAAAAGCAACTACAGAATGTTGCAGCAATAGGAAGCAAACTGGCTGCACAACAATACAACATGGAAATAATTGCAGCAAATATTGAAACAAACGCTAAAAACTATACCCGCTTTTTAATTCTAAGCAAACAAATGGACCTATCTCAATCGAACAACAAAGCTTCGCTGGCACTAACACTGCCACATAAAAAAGGCAGTTTGTCGATCATTCTGAATATCATATCATTTTACGATATCAATTTAACCAAAATTGAATCGGTTCCAATTGTCGGAGAACCCTGGCACTACTTATTCTATTTAGATGTCGTTTTTGAATCTTCAACAAACTATAAACAAATGATTTCGGCCTTAAAACCGTTGGCCGATCACATTCAGGTACTGGGAGAATATGCATCAGGAGATCAATCATTAAATCAAATACATACAAATTGACATGAAACCAGCCAATCGATTAAACCAGGTAAGAGAATACTATTTCTCGAAAAAACTAACAGAAATCAAGAAACTCAAAAACGATGGAGTTGATATTATTAATCTCGGAATAGGAAGTCCGGACCTTCCACCCCATCCCGATGTAATAAAGGAACTTAGCAAAACAATGTATCATCCTGACAGTAATATGTACCAGTCGTACCGTGGAATAAGTGAACTACGAAGTGCTATTGGCAACTGGTATAAGCAGATGTATTCTGTTAACCTAAATCCGGAAACGGAAATACTTCCCTTAATGGGGTCCAAAGAAGGAATTATGCATATTTCCATGGCCTTTTGTAATCCGGGCGATCGTGTGTTAATTCCTGATCCGGGATATCCAACATATACTTCTGTTTCTAACTTATTAAATCTTGATATTCAGTATTATCAGCTGAAAGAAGAAAATAACCACCTTCCGGATTTTGTTGAACTGGAATTATTATGCAACGATCGGTGTAAAATGATGTGGATCAATTACCCACATATGCCTACCGGTAAAATTGCAGATAAAACAACTTTAAAAAAACTGGTAATGTGGGCAAAATACCGAAACATCTTACTTATTAATGATAATCCTTATGGTTTGATTTTAAATGATCATCCGATGAGCATTTTATCATTTTTTAGAGATTATGATAATTTGATCGAACTGAATTCGTTAAGCAAATCGCACAATATGGCAGGTTGGCGTGTGGGAATGCTGGCCGGATTGGAAGAAAATATCAATCACGTAATTAAAGTAAAAAGCAATTTCGATTCGGGAATGTATAAGCCCGTTCAGCTTGCTGCTGTTAAAGCACTCGGGCTTGGTAGCGATTGGTACAACCAATTAAATAAAGAATACAAGAAACGAAGAGAAATTGTATGGAGAATTCTGGATTCCTTAGAGTGCAGATATTTGAAGGAAAGTGCCGGCTTATTCGTATGGGCAAAAATCCCAAAAAGCTTTGCCAATTCCATTGAGTTTGCCGATTACTTGTTGTATAGCGTTGGAATTTTTGCTGCACCCGGCCATATTTTCGGAAAGAATGGCAAGGATTACATCCGGTTTTCGCTGTGTGCTAATCAGAATACATTAAATGATGCATTAAAAAGAGTAAAAACTTTAAAACATAAGTTGGTATGCGAGTAAGTATTATCGGCCTTGGCCTTATTGGCGGTTCCATGGCTATTGATTTACGAAAACGTGGGTTTGCCAATCATATTACGGGAGTTGACAATAATAAAATCCATGCCGAAACAGCCCTGAACATTGGCTTAGTAGATAAAATTTGCGAATTGAATAAAGCCATCCACAATTCGGATATAATTGTTTTAGCTGTTCCGGCAAAAGTAACCGCTCATCTCCTGCCTAAGATTTTAGATCAAATCAATGAGCAGGTGGTTACGGATGTGTGCTCAGTTAAAGCGAACATTTGTGAACGGGTTAAATACCACCCGAAACGATCCCATTTTGTAGCATCTCACCCCATGGCCGGAACTGAAAACTCAGGCCCCTGGGCAGCACAATCGGGTTTGTACGATGGAAAAGCGGTCATTTTTTGCGATGCCGAAGATTCTGACGACAAATCATTAAAGCTCGTGCGCAAAATGTATGATTTCCTGAATATGCGGCCTTTATTTATGAATGCATATAATCATGATGTGCATGTAGCCTATGTTTCGCACATTTCGCATATAAGTTCCTTTGCTTTGGCACTAACGGTTTTAGACAAAGAAAGAAACGAAAAGAACATTTTTGATCTGGCCAGTGGCGGATTTGATTCCACCGTACGATTAGCAAAAAGCTCATCCGAAATGTGGACATCCATATTTGAAAGTAATGCCGAAAATGTGCTATCCGTTTTAGATACCTACATTCAGCATCTGGAAGAATTCAAAACGGCCATAAAAACAAATAACTCAGAAGATATTTCAAACCTTATCGCGAAAGCAAATAAAATTAAAAAAATACTCTAAAATGGAAACACAATTACACATTAAACAACTAACAGATTGGGGGATTGATCAAAATCAAAAACCCCTTATTATTGCAGGCCCTTGCAGTGCAGAAACCGAAGAGCAAACCTTACAATCGGCCCGTGAATTAAAACAAGCAGGAGTTGAAATATTTCGTGCAGGAATCTGGAAACCACGTACCCGCCCCAATACCTTTGAAGGTGTTGGTAGCATTGGATTAGAGTGGATGAAAAGCGTTAAAAAGGAAACCGGAATGCTCTTATCAACCGAAGTAGCCAATGTGAAACATGTCTACGAATCGCTTAAAGCAGGAATTGATATTTTGTGGATTGGCGCCAGAACCACTGCAAATCCCTTTGCTGTTCAGGAAATTGCAGAAGCATTAAAAGGAGTTAATATACCCATTCTGGTTAAAAATCCGGTTAATCCCGATGCCGATTTGTGGTTGGGAGCCATAGAGCGTTTTCAATGTGCCGGACTAACACGGATTGGTGCAATACATCGTGGCTTTTCCAGTTCAGACAAGAGTATTTACAGAAACACTCCCCAATGGCAAATTCCCATTGAATTAAAAACAAGAATTCCTGATATTCCTTTGTTTTGTGATCCCAGTCATATAGCCGGAAACAGAGAATTATTGCAAGATCTCTCACAAAAAGCCATTGACCTTAGTTTTGATGGCCTGATGATTGAATCGCATCCCGATCCCGACCAGGCCTGGAGCGATGCCAGGCAACAAATCACCGCATCAGGTTTAAAAGCTCTTTTACAGAATTTGATTATTCGCGAAGAAAAACCAAAGGGTATATGCTATGAAACCATTGAAGATTTAAGGTTTAAAATTGATCAATGCGATGATGAATTAATTGAGATTCTGGAAACACGCATGCAATTATCAGAATCAATTGGCGTATATAAAAAACTAAATAATATGACCGTGCTGCAAGCCGGACGCTGGGAAGTACTAGTAAATAGATTAATAGAAAAAAGTATTATGAAAAACTTAACCAAGGAATTTGTATTAACTATTTTTAAATCCATTCATCAGGAATCAATAAATAAACAAACCATGATCATTAATGATAATTAGTGATAGGGAGTTTATGTAGAACTTAATCTAATGGTTAATTAAACATATTTTAAACCTAAATAAATAAACATGAAAAAAATTCTTTTATTGACTGTTGCAATAATCTTTGCTTTTAACTTATCAAATGCGCAGGAAGATAATAAAAAAGAGCTAAAACCGGCACTTCTTGTGCTTGATGTTCAGAATGCCTTTATATCAATGATGGACGAAACAGATAAAGATTTGGCCATACAACACATTAATTGGGCTATTTGGCTTTTTGAAAAGTATGATTTACCGGTTATACGGATTTACCACCAGAATAAAGCAGGGAAACCTGTAGAAGATTCCGAAGAGTTTAAGTTTATCGATGAAATAAATATTAAAGAAGATTATCCCATGGTTATAAAACATTATGGCAATGCTTTTACCAAAACCGATCTGGATAAAATATTAAAAGAAAAAGGAGTAAATACTGTTTTTCTATCTGGATTAAGTGCTACGGGTTGCGTTTTATCTACAAAAGTTGGAGCCGACGACCATGACTATAAATCTTTTCTAATTAAAAACGCTCTATTAAGTCCGAATGCAAATCAAACCGATGTTGTTGAAGAGTTCATGAGTACCATGAATTTGGAATCCATCATGTTTTTATTTGAGCACGCATTATAAAAAGGGTTTGTCCAAAAAGAAAATAGCTAAGACATTATGATGATGGACGAAAAAGTAATCTGCATATTTTATATTCAAAATAATATAAATGATAGATTCTTTTGTTTCATTCGGTATGATTTTTTTTGGACAATCCCTTAGTTTATCGTTTTACAATAAACCAGGGATTTAATAAATCAGCCTTATTATAACGAACAGGTGTTTTTTCGTCTGTTTGTGTAACTGTACAACCCGAAGCAATTGCAATGGCATGGCCCGCTGCTGTATCCCATTCCATGGTCGGCCCAAATCGTGGGTATATATCAGCAATCCCTTCAGCCACCATGCATATTTTTAATGAGCTACCTTTTGAAATAAAATCGATTTCGCCGTGTTCTTGCTTTAGTTGCTCTATAAATTCTTCGGTTTCCTTATTCATGTGCGATTTGCTACCAACAATTGTATACTTTTCGTTTACATTAAAAAAGGGCAGTTTAAAAGCAAACCGGGTAAGCTTTTCAATATCAGAATCAACATCGGCATTAACTGTTTTAAAAGCACCGCTTTCCAGATCACTAAAGTATAAATCTTTGGTTACAGGAACATAAATAACTCCAATTACCGGAGTATCTTTTTCGATTAATGCAATATTTACAGTAAACTCACCATTGCGCTTAATAAATTCTTTTGTTCCATCCAAAGGATCAATTAGCCAATACTTTGTCCAGTTTTTTCTTTCTTCAAATGGAATATTTTTACCTTCTTCACTTAGGATCGGGATATTTGTTTTTTTCAGAACTTCCACAATTTGATTATGCGCCTTTTGATCTGCCAGAGTTAAAGGTGAATCGTCCGATTTTATTTTTATTTCAAAATCGCCTGAATTGTATACTTCGATAATTTCTTTTCCTGCTAATAATGATGCTTTTATGGCATCCAGTAATAAATCATTCATCAAAAATTAAATAAGATATTTTAAAATTAATATAGTAACTGTAACGATCATATAAATGATGGTAAGCGGGAATCCCACACGAAAGAAATCTTTAAAAGAATATCCGCCCGGCCCGTAAACCATTAAATTGGTTTGATAGCCATGCGGGGTCATAAAGTTTGCAGCTGCAGCAAACGATACCACCAAAACAAAAGGTAGTGGTGGTAGATTTAAATTTGCTGCCATGGTAAGCGAAATCGGAAATATTATTGCTACTGCTGCTTTATTGGTAATATATGCAGCTAAAAAAGCGGTGATTAGATAGATTCCTGATAATAATCCGATTTTTCCCAAAGGCATAAATACGGTAATCACTAAATCGGCAATAAGATCCGCAGCACCAGATTTTATCATAGCTGTACCAAGTGCCAGCGATAATGCAATAATCATGGCTAAATTATAATCCACAGCTTTATACAACTCTTTAGGGTTCGTAATTTTCATAGCTAAAACAATCATTATGAGCACCACCAATCCCATAAAAAGCGAAACAATATTTAATGCAGCCAATAAAATGGTTAGTACCGTTCCACCTAAAAGAGTCCAGGTTTTATAAGCTTCCAGCTTCTGAAAATCTTTTACTTTCGATATAAAATAAAAATCTTGTGTATTACTTGATCGGCTCACAAAATCGGCCCCGGCAAATAATAACAAAACATCACCTGCTTTGATCACGATCTCTCCTATTTTACCTGATATGCGCTCTCCATTTCGATGAACCGCAATTACTGCCGCATCAAATTTTGCCCGAAACCGGATTTCCTTAACTGTTTTATTAATTAAAGTAGAGTTATGTGATATTACTATCTCAACTACTTCGGTTTCCTTCTTTTTTAACATCATTCCAACAGAAGGCAAACGCAAGCCAAGGTCGGAATTAACCATTTCTGCTATGGTTTCGGTATCGCCGGCAAATAATAAAAGATCATCTTGTTGTAAAATTACATTAGGCTTTACCGATGATATTTTAAATGATCTTCTGATGATTTCAACCAGAAAAAGTCCTTTTAAGTTCCGCAATCCGGCTTCTTCTACAGTTTTACCGATAAGTTGCGAGTCTTTTCGAATCTCTGCTTCAACTAAATATTCGCGATTGTTATTCGAAAATCCATTTAATAAATCTGCATTTGACGGAAGAAGTTTCTCTCCAAAAAACAATAAATACAAAAACCCGATCAATATCATAGGAACACCCACATAAGCAAACTCAAAGATATTAATCGATTTTAACTCAGGAATAATTTTCTGATCAACAACCATCCCGTTAACAATCAGGTTTGTAGAAGTTCCAATTAATGTAGCACAACCACCCAGAATAGCAGCATACGAAAGGGGCATCAAAAATTTCGATGGAGAGATATCATTGCGTTTACACCAGTTTCTTACATAAGGCATCATTACCGCTACCAAAGGAGTATTGTTTAAAAAAGCAGAAAATCCGGCAATAAGAATGGTCATTCTGCTTAAAAAACCACGATAACTTCTGGCTGACCTGAATACCCGGTCGAACAATATCTCCACGATGGCTTTTTGCCTAATGATATCGCCTAAAATCAATAATAATAAAATAATTGCAATTTGTTCGTTGGCAAAACCGCTTAATATCTCGCGCGGTGTTAATATACCAAAGAAGCCGAGGGTAACCACAGCAATAACAAATGTAAAAGTAGTTCCTATTAGTTCAATGTATAGGGAAACTAAAATGAAAATAATTACGATAAAAACTACTATTAAATCAAATGTTATCATTCGTTTCAATATAAAAAGCTTTATTAAGATTCTTCTTAATAAAGCTTTATGAAATATTTTAAATTTTAGTCAAGCTATTTTTATTTAGATTTACTTCTAAGCAAAAATAACATTTCAGGGAGATTCAGCAAATTATATAAGTTTTATTTATCAACGTTTAATCAACTTGAATGTTTGCAATACTTTACCCGACGATTCGGAAACTCGTAAAATATACTGATTTGAATTTAAGCCATTCAGGCTGATTTGACTAGGCCCCGATAAACTCTCATACTTTTTATTATATACCAGTTTCCCTTCCATATTATAAATTTCAACCAGTACTGTTTTTATATTCTTTGATTTTAAATCAATGTAAATATATTCACTGGCAGGGTTCGGATAAATCTTTAATTCGAAATCGTTCGATAATGGCTCGCCAATGGAAGTTATTTCGAAATACCCCTGTTGAAATCCCTGAGTTAAAATAATTGATGAATCGCTTGTAGCAATTGTTTCAATAGCTACCTCGCCCAATGTCCAACTAACTGATACACCATTCACTGTTGTATCGCCACCCGCAGATGCCACAACATAACTTGAAATGGTATCGTTTTGTCCAAATAACAAAACACTAATCGAACTGATAATTACTGTAAAAATCAACCTTTTCATAATTATATGTTTTTGAAATAAATCAAGATTAAAGGTACAATATTAATTTATTTAAATCAACAAATTCAATTTCTACAAATCGATTCTGCTAATCAGAATAAGGCTTTTTCACCCTAGAAATAAGCTAAAAAAGAACGAACTATAAGTTTTCTATGCTTCGCGAAATTTTACCGTCGATATATGTAAACAGCTTTTGCGGCGACATGATTCGCCAGTTTAACTGACTAAAATAGTCCGAAAAAAGTATATAATAATCGATATTTTGAGATAGAAACTCCTGAATAACATGTGCTTGAAAATTAACAGCTACAATCCAGCCATTTTCGATCTCATCGAACCATTCTTCATAATATGAATCGTCGGAAGCATGAAAGTTCATAATATTTTCACCAATCAGTATAAATTTTTTGATTCCTTCATGAATTAAACTTTCTATTACTTCTCGTTTTAAAAACATGATATCGTTATAGAGTGTATCATTCCATTCGCCGATAAACTCAATAATAGCAAACTCTTCGTTGTAATCTGCAAACAAAATTTTCAGGTACAATGTTTCAGATCCAAATTCGTCCCATTGCGGATGAATCAAATAATTATACACTTTATTTGTAAATTCAAATTCGCTATACGCCCGGCCATAGAACGGCGATCGTTCATCTTCCGAAGCAATGTATTTGTTTCTCCACCGATAATATGGTTCAAGTGTGTGCATTTTAAAATTTTTTACAAATATGAAAAACCTATTTCAATTTCCAATAATTCCGTATCTTTGAATACATTCTAAAATTATACCGTAATGAAAAAACTGTTTTTACTTTTAACCCTATTTATTAGTATGAGCTATATAACTTCAAGCCAAACTATTATCGAAAGCAATAATCAGTTTACTTTTGATTTTTACAAAAAAATAAAATCGAATAGTAATTTTATATTCTCACCGGCCAGTATTACTTCGGCCATGGCAATGACCTATGTGGGAGCAAAAGAAAATACTTTAAAAGAAATAAGTAATACCTTTTATTTTAATACAAATTTAGATGAGTTCCACAAGGATTTTAATTCATTAACCCAGTTTAATATTAATAAAAGCAGCGATCTGCAGTTTTATAATGCCAACTCTATTTGGATTGATAAAAACCTAACCATGAATAGCGATTATCTTAGCAACAATAAAAAATACTATTCTGGTTCCGCATTTTTAGAAGATTTTAATTTTTACCCCGAGAAAGCACGTATCAACATTAACACCTGGGTTGAGAAGAATACAAACAATAAAATTACTGAACTATTAAAACCATCGAGCATTACCAGTTCAACTCGTTTAGTGCTGGTAAATGCTATTTATTTTAAAGGATCGTGGAATAAGCAGTTTAACGAAAGCAACAATACAAAGGAAGATTTCCAGGTTGCTAAAAGAGATTTTCAGCAAAAAACCTTTATGAACACACAAATTAATTCGTGGTATTACGAAGATAAATATGCTGAAATAATCGACATCCCCTATTCCGACAATAAATATTCTATGATGATTATTTTGCCGAAATCATATCGTAGAATGAAATGCCTTGAAAGGAAACTTAAAAATGATTATTATAACAACTACACGCAAAAACGCGAGAGAAAAAGAATCATTTTAAGTATTCCAAAATTCGATATGGAATCGGATTACGAATTGAACGAAACACTACAGAGCATGGGAATTAAAGATGCGTTTAACTCTTCTGCTGATTTTACCGGAATTACCGAATCTGAAAGATTATATATTAGTAATGTAATCCATAAAGCAAAAATAATTGTGGACGAAGAAGGTACCGAAGCGGCAGCAGCAACTGCTGTGATTATGCGTAAAACATCTGTTATGTTAGAGTCGGTTGAATTTAAAGCCAACCGTCCGTTTATTTATATTCTTCGCAACAACGAAACAAATTGCATTTATTTTATGGGAAAAGTGGTAAATCCAAATTAAAATAATTCATAATCAACATTAATTTAAAGGGTATTTTCCGATTGCATATCCTTTAATTATAACTTTACAGGATAATTCTATTTTAATGAAAAGAATTTTAACCCTTAGCTTGATCATCATTTTTATTAATCAGGCTTTATCGCAAGATATTAAAGAATACTACTTTAAATTCAAGATAAAAGATCAATCAGAATTAGATAAGATAACCCGCATTATTTCCATTGACAATGTAAAGGATAATAAGGTATACGCCTACGCACTGCAGCACGAACTTGATCAATTTCTAGATATGGGCTATAAAGTTGAATTCATTGAAAAACAAATTCCCAAATCAATTGCCATGGCAACAACAGTGGCTGATATGAGTAATTGGGACAAGTATCCAACCTACGAAGTGTATCGGCAAATGATGAAAAATTTCCAGTCGGATTTTCCGGACATCTGTAAATTAGACTCTATAGGTACAACAAACGATGGCAGGCAACTTTATGTTCTAAAAATCTCTGATAATGTGCATAACAACGAAGCTGAGCCTGAATTCTTTTATACCAGTACTATGCATGGCGACGAAACAACAGGTTTTATACTACTGCTACGCCTAGCCGACTCACTACTAACAACTTACAACTCAGCTAATGAAATAAAAAATTTAGTTGATCATATGGAAATCTACATTAATCCAAATGCAAATCCGGATGGAACCTATGCCGGAGGTAATTCAACGGTAGCCAGTGCTACCCGAACCAATGGCTATGCTGATATTAACCGTGATTTTCCCGATCCCAATATAGGCGCAAATTCGCCATACCAACCCGAAACACAAGCGATGATGGATTATGCCGAAGAGCGAAATTTCTCTATTTCGGCCAATTTTCATGGTGGAGCCGAAGTAATGAATTATCCCTGGGACACTTGGTACATAAGCGAAAATCGCCATGCAGACACCGAATGGTTTGAGAAAATATGTACCGATTATGTTGCAAGTGCACGTACTGTTTCTTCTTCGTATATGACCGATGTTACTGCAGATGGAGTAACACATGGCGCATCATGGTACAAGGTAAATGGAAGCAGGCAAGATTACATGAACTACTGGCATCAGTGTAGAGAAATTACCATCGAACTTTCGTCTACTAAACTATTGGCAAGCGAAAACCTGAATAAATACTGGGATTACAATAAACAAGCCTTAATAAATCTAATCGAAGAAAGTTTGTATGGATTAAAGGGAACTGTAAAAAACGATGAAGGAAACCCGGTTCATGCCATGATTTGGATTAATGATCATGATGAAGAAAATGATAGTTCCATGGTATTTAGCAATCCTGATTTTGGCGATTATTACCGCCCTATTGAATCGGGTAATTACAATATAACCGCATCAGCCCAAGGTTACTTACCAACAACAATAGAAAATATAAATATAGCCTACCAGGATAGTCAGGTTGTAAACTTTGTTTTACAAAAAGCAGACACGTGCACATTAACAGGAATTATTACCGACGCAAGCAATGGAAACCCGATCGAAAATGCAAATGTTAAATTAAGTAATTCGTCGGAATACAGCGGATTAACAAATTCGAACGGTGAATACTTCATAGAAATACCAGAAGGCAACTACCAGGTTGTTATTGAGAAAAAGGGCTATACTCTTCATAAATCAGATATCGAACTGCGATTATCGGATACCATCTATCATTTTAATCTTTATCAGGCCGAAACAGAAGACTTCGAAAGTAACACTTTCGATCAGTTTAATTGGCAACACAGTGGCAGTTCACAATGGGTTATAACAAATACTGATGCATATGAAGGTAATTTTGCTGCCAAATCGGGGGTTATTTCACATGGCCAGACCAGTACGTTAAGCCTTGATGTTAATATTGAAAACAGTGGTATCCTTTCGTTTTATAAAAAAGTATCTTCCGAATCAGCTTATGATTTTCTTAAATTTTATATTGATGATGTGGAACAGCAAAAATGGAGCGGAGAAATTAATTGGAGTATCGCTGATTTTGAAATTGACAGTGGAATGCACAATTTAAAATGGGTTTATACTAAAGATCAGGCAGTATCGACAGGAAATGACTGTGCCTGGATCGATATGATTTCCTTTCCACAATTTGTTTCTGAAATTAACTCAATAAACAAAGCAGATATACATGCGCTATCAAATATTGCAATTTATCCCAATCCCTTTAACAGTTATTTTGAGTTGGACTTTTACACACAACAAAAATCTGTATTAGTGGAGCTTTATGATATTTGCGGTATAAGTTTGTATAAAAAAAGATATCATACTGTTCCTAATCAAAAACACCACCTTATTATTTATGAATCCGATCTACAACGGAATCCGTTACAAATAGGAGTATATTTTATCCAGTTAAAATCATCGGATGGTATCGTAACCAGAAGATTATTAAAAGATTAATTATTCTCTAAATTAACGGTTTCGTGTAAGAATTTTGAATGTTCATAAAATTATAAAAAGAAAACTAAACCTTTTTCAATAATTAATGTATATTTCATGAATAAAGATGTAAACTTTATTGGTAATTATTATCAATTTAAATAAATTTACGAATAACACTGTTTTCTACAATAGCATCGATATGACAAAAGAACAAGAGCAAAAATTGGTTTTAAAAATAGCTGATCTGTTAAAGGAAAATAAAGATTTAGCCAACCAGTTAAAAGATGTTACTGACGAAAATAAAAAACTACAAAAGCAAAACGATAAGCTAGAGAATATCATTTCTTCGCTTCCTGCCGATTTGATTCCAAAAGAAGCCAGTGCTGCTGTTAAAAGTAAAACCAAACGCTTCGAAATGGCAACAGTTTTGTATGCAGACATACAAGGTTTTAAAAAAATTGCAGAACAAGCTGGCACAACGGGCATTATCGACGAATTAGATCAAATCATTTTTCATTTTAATTCGATTGTAAAAAAATACAAAATTGAAAAGATAAAAACCATTGGCGATGCTTACATGTGCGCTGGTGGAGTTCCCGAAAAAAATATTACAAACCCGGTCGATGTGGTTTTGGCTGCGCTCGAAATGCAAGATTATTTATACCAGTTAAAAGCCGAATATGAAAGTCAGAATAAGAAATTTTGGGATTTAAAAATGGGTATACATACAGGTCCGGTTACGGCAACTTTTTCAGGACGCAAAAAAATATCCTATGAATTAAAAGGTGATACCGTTAATATCGCAACACGCATGGCTTCGGCGGGCGAAGTAAGTCAGATTAATATTTCTATCATGACTTATGAGCTGGTAAAACAATATTTTGTTTGCGATTACAATGGTAAAATACCGGTTAAGTACAAAGGTGATATGGAAATGTATATTCTTAAACGAATAAAACCTGCGTATTCTGAGGATAGAAAAAACGGTAAAAAAGCCAATCAGATATTTTGGAATAAATACTTACTTCGGCAGTTTACTGATTTACAAGAAACAATACTTGACAGGTTAGAGAAAGAACTTCCACCCTATTTGTATTATCATAATTTCAAGCATACCATTGATGTAATAAATCAAGCTGAGCTAATCGGATATGGTGAAGGAGTTGATGATGAATCCATTTTATTATTAAAAACAGCTGCTCTTTTTCACGATGCAGGCCATATAATTGGTTACGACGAGCACGAATACAATGGAACACAGTTAGCAAGGGAATATTTGCCCGAATACAGTTATACCGATGAACAGATTGAACGTATTTGTGAACTGATTATGGCAACCAAGCTACCACCCAATCCACAAAACTTATTGGAACGAATTATGTGTGATTCTGATCTAGATTACCTGGGAAGAAGTGATTTTATTCCGGTTTCCAATACTTTATATAAGGAGTTAAAAGAACAAAACAAGATTGGAAGTTTAAACGATTGGAATAAGATTCAGGTTAAATTCTTATCACATCATCAGTTTTTCACCAAAACCGGAAAAAGCTTACGCGAAGTAAATAAGCAGATGCAAATTGAACGAATAAAAAGCTTAATTGAAGAAGATTAGTTTTTATTCCTGAAAAGCCACCATTTCAAAAGATGCACTCACGAAATCTCTGAAGTCGGTGCCCACTTCATGAATATCGTCGTCGCCATAATTGTAATACCATAAAATTTTTACTTCCGATTTCTCCGAAATGTCATTAATCAGCTTAAAAATATCGACAAATATTTTGGTTGATGCAGTATTTAACATATTCATTTTAAATATAAACTCATTAACTGGCATAGGGTTTTGAATATATTGTTTGAGCCATTCAATAACAGGCTCGTAAAAACCAACTGAATCTTCAGGCATTGAATTGCCACTTATTTCTAATATTTCCTTTTGGGGTTCGAAGTGAATTGCAGGACTTTCTGATGTTGCCTTTATTTTTAGTACTTTCATGATATTACTTACATTAATAATAACACATATAAATGTAAGTTACTAAAAATAAATCACTTTTATATTTTATTTACCAATAATTTTAATTTCGGTTCGTCGGTTCTCAGCTCTGCCCCGTTCAGTTTCATTCGATGAAATGGGTTCAGATTCTCCATATCCTTTATACTCTAACCGATTTTTATTAATTCCCGAATCAATTAGATAGGAATACACCGAATTAGCCCTGTTCCTCGAAAGTTCAAGGTTATAATCATCGGCACCTATATTATCAGTATGCCCTGATATTTCAATACGAAGTGCCGGATTATTTTTTAACAAATCGAGCAATTTAGTTAATTCCACAACCGATTTAGTATCTAACTTATACGAATCAGTGGCATAAAATATATTCTTAAGAATTATTTTTTCACCGATCTTAATTGGCTTTAATTCAATATCTTTCATATAAGGATCAGAGATTTCGTATACTCCTTTTAATGAGAAATTATCGGAATAAAACAAATAACCAGGCTTCGAAACATTTAAAGCATAATCGCTTTCGGTTGGAATGCAAACCAGAAATTCTCCCGTTTGATCATCCGATTCTGCCTGCATAACCGTTTCTTTTGTATCAATATTTATTAACTCAAAAACTGCTTTTAGTTTTTTATTATTTTCGGCATCAGTAACAGTCCCTTTCAAATATGATACCGATTTAGGCCTTGCTTCCTGATAAAGCTCAAATTCAAAAATATCTCTACCTTTATGACTCAAACGATCCGATGAATACATTGCTTTATCACCTTTTGCATTTACAATCAGGCCAATTTCATCGTGTACAGTATTAATCGGATAGCCCAGATTTACTGGTTCTCCCCATGTACCATCATCATTTTTGGTAACCTTAAACAAATCGAAGCCACCCATCCCGATTCTTCCTTCCGAAGCAAAGTATAAGGTGTTATTATCCGGATGAATAAAAGGTGATTGTTCGTCGCCTTTCGTGTTAACCTTCTCTCCCAAATTCACCGGTTCCGACCATTTATTATCATTTTTTAAAGTACTGTACCATAAATCTTTTTGTCCTTTACCTCCTTCGCGGTTACTCACAAAATAAAGCGTTTTGCCATCAGGAGAAATGGAAGGTTGAGCCTCCCAAGCTGATGAATTAACCGGAGCACCTAAATTTGTTGGCTCCGACCATCCCTCCCGTGTTTTAGTGGTTAAATAGATATCACAACGCCCCTTTCCTTCTGGACGGTTACAAGCTGTAAAATACATCAAACGCCCATCAACCGAAATGGTTTGTGCACCTTCATTCCCTTTGGTATTTAATGGTTCTCCGACATTTTTTGCAGCTTGCCAAAAATCGGTTTCCTTTGTGCTAATATAAAAATCTTCCTGAAGTTGTTGTTGCAATTGAATGTTCGTTTTTCGCTCTGCCTGCGTTATTACATTATCTTCCAACACCCTAGGAATTAAGCGGGTAATAGTTAAAGTTTGTTCATCAGCCGTTAAACTGGGCCAATATTCATCGAATTCAGAATTAATTGAATCACCCAAATTAGTAGGGTTAAACGGAACAGGATTTTTCATTGCATTGATAGCAAATTTACACGACTCAAGCTGGTGCTTTGCCTGCGATCTGATAATTGGTTTCAGGTTATTGTATGATAAAAATTTTTCAAGATGTTTCATTGCATCTTCAAATTTACTTTCCTTCATTTCCAATTGAGCTAAAGTAAAATACATTGCCGGAAAAAATTCCGGATCGATGCGAATAGCATTTAAATAGGATTGAATCGCTTGGTTTCGATTCCCTGATTCAATATAAACTTCGGCTAATACAATGTATGCTTCAATAAAGTTTTTATCAGATTGTATGGCCTTATTCATCAGTTCTGCAGCTTTTTCATAATCATAACGATCGAAATACTGAAGAGCTTCTTCATACGATTTTATGGCCTTTTTATTGGTGGTGGAATAATGTCCTTGTCCAATAACAATAGTTGAAAACAGGAAGAAATAAACGAATAATATGGCGATTCTCATAATGTTAATTTTGGATGAAAGATACAAAAAAATCCCCAATGGGGATTCTTTAAGGTATATGCATAAACTTGTGTGCTTGCAATGATACATTCCACTTAGGATATAGCTTAACATAATCAACTATGAGTGGAATATTTTGCTCGTACCGGCTCCATTCCGACTGCAAATACAATAAGCATTTATTGTTTACTTTCGATGCCGTTTCTTCTGCCCATCGAAAATCTTCATCTTCGTATACAATCACTTTTAACTCATCGGCAATTTGATACAATGATTCATGCGGTGGACTTTGTCTTTTTGGCGATAAACAAATCCAATCCCAATCGCCGGTTAAAGGTCTTACGCCAGCCGTTTCGATGAATGTTTTTATTCCGTGTACCTTTAGGCTGTCCGTTAAAGGTTTTAAATTAAATAAACTCGGCTCTCCGCCGGTGACAACAACTGCATTTGCAGCCGTTTTCAGAGCATTTGCTACAATGGCATCAATGTGTACCAAAGGGTGAATGGCTGGGTCCCAGGAGACCTTTGAATCGCACCACCGACAACCAATATCACATCCTCCAATTCGAATAAAGTAAGCTGCTTTACCGGTATGATGACCTTCGCCCTGCAATGAATAGAATTCCTCTACCAAAGGCAACTCCACTCCTTTCTTCGCTATATTTTCATCAAAATTTTTCATCCCTGCAAATTTAAGGGATTAATTTATTCTACTAATACAAATTAGCGAAAAATAGATCAACTTAATACAAAACGAAACTTATCATCATATGAAATCTTATAAGTCCTTCAAAAGCAAAGTGCCTTTAGAGTTCTGAACAGCAATATCAAAATCATTCAATATTTTTTCGAATTGATCTTTTTCTATTGAAGCCACCGCCAATATTTTATCAGTTCCTAAATGATCCAAGGCATTCAAGATGTAACTAATCGTTAAACTATGAATATCAATTGCCGGTTGATATGCTTTTTCCTTTTCGTGCACTGTATTTACCTCAGACACAAGATTACAATCAACTAACTTATAAATAATGTCTCGCACTAAACGGATTGGAATTTCGAGATGTTTGCTAATTTCACTCGCAGTGTATGCTTTTTCGCCTTTTTCAAAGTTTTTAATAATTAAATGTGCGACCATTAAAGATAACACACGCCAACTAAATGAACTTAAATTTTGAGTATCAGGTTCGAATTCATATTTCTCAACATTTTGAACAGCAAAAGAAATTTCGGCACCAAACAATACAATTAACCAACTGGTTTGCAGCCAAATCAAGAATAATGGCAAGGCTGCAAAACTACCATAAATGGCATTGTATTTCGAAACTCCAACCTGAAAATGGATATACACCCATTGTATAAACACAAATGCGGTACCTGATATGATTCCTGCTATAAAAGCAGATTTAAAATTAACCTTGGTATTTGGCATCACCATAAATACCATAGTTAATAAAAGCCAAATTAAAACATAAGGGATTAGTTTAATGAGAAAGAATATTAGTGGGCTTATCATTCCAATTAGTTTTATCTCAGCAGCTAATTGTTCTAACATAGTAGAAATAAATACTGTAGCACTACTTGAAGAAACCAGCAAAATAGGTGCAATAATAAGCATAGAAATATAATCACTAAATTTTCTGAACCAATTTCGGGCTTTTCGTACTTGCCAGATTGCATTAAACGAACTTTCAATATTGGAAAAAACCTTCATAACAGACCAAAACAGAATAATTGCACCAATTCCTGCAATTAATCCACCCTTTGTATTTTCTAAAAATTTATTTGCAAAACTTATAATGTATTCCAACACTTCTTTCTGTCCAACGAACTGGTCATTTAAATATTTTATTAAATGCTTTTCAATACCTACCATTTTTGATATTCCAAATGCCATTGCTGCTACAGGCACCACAGAAAGCATTGAATAGAAAGTAAGTGCAGATGATCTTAGGCTAACTTTATCTTCATCGTATCCTCTAAACGCTAACAAGAATACTCGTAACATTTTGATCAAGATAATATGATATTTTGGCAACCCATTAAATTTTATCCGCCATATATCCTTCTTTAAGAAATCAATTATTTTTTTAATCATATCTAATTATTTAATAGTAGCATAAAGATATTAAATATTTCGGAACTGAAAGTTAATTAGAAAAATATTCAGATTTGTAAATAGATCAAAAAGCAACTGAGCATCCTGTTAGTTGAGCCAACAAAAATGCTAAATTAGTTATAGCGACTCTCTGTAATGATTCAATTTTTACAACATCTAATCCACCAACTTTGCCATTAAATCTTCTGTTATTGAGCAAAGATACTCTTATGATTCGAACGCAAAAAATTGTTTTCTAAGTCGGCATGGATTTGGATAAATAATTTTAACCTACGAATTCAAATCAGTTCGGCACGTTTTCAAATCCAATCATTATATACAATTATTTCCTTGTAGTTTTGGTGGTAGTTGATAGCGGTATCATTGGATAATTAACAATTATCCAATTTTTTACTTCAAACTAAATAATTAACCTTAATGTTAAACTTTTAAAACAAATTTAAAATGAAAAAGGCAATATTAATTGTAATTAGTATGATGTTAGTGGGAACTTTACTCCTATCTTGTAGTAAAGATGAAGTTAGTGATAAGGAACTGAAAGTTACCACTCTAGACGGAAGTGGAACATGGAATAATCCTTTTAAAGTACCTGTGGGCAAAACCCGAATAGCTTCTGCCTCCGGAGGTTTTCTTTATGAGTTTCCTTATTCAATAGGGCAATCCTATACCATCAAGGTAAGTAATTTTACTCAGGATTTAGATTTAAGAATCGTTATTGGATATGGTCCAAATATGGGAACCGATTTAAATAATAGTGTTACAGAAGGATTAACTGACGAGGAGCTGACGTATACATTTTCCCAAGGAGATCTACTTCTATATATTGAAAATGTAACTAGCGAATCAACAGAATTTACGCTAAGCATAACTAAAAACTAAACAAAAAAGAGTACATAGCTATTCTTTATAGAATATTAGTAGAAAGAAGGATAAATGCGAATAAGGGTTATTTTATTCGCATTTATCCTCTTTTAAATAGGATTTTTTTTAGAATAGTAGCTTTGAAGCAAAATATAATTGATAATAATTGCTTGCTATGAAATATAATAATGTGACTTGGATGCACGCAACTGCATATCTCATCGTGTGTTTCAGTAGAACAACTTAACTAAGATAACATGCATGCCTACCGGCATATCGTCATTAAACGACTACCCAAGCATTTAGGCTGATGTGTTGTAATAAATTGGGCAACTGGCAACTACACTTAACAAGTTAGTTGCTAAATTAACCATAAAAAACCAAAACAAATTTATTTGAAAGGCCAATAACCAGATGATTACAAACACTTAGGTAAGACAAGCTTACCAAAGTGATTGTAAATTTGCTGACCTATATTTAATATTTTTTAAAAAATAGTACATTTACAAAAACGAATAATAAAATATAGAAATTTAAAAATATAACAAGAATATAGAGTATACACAAACGTTACATATCATATAGAAATCAACAGAATGAGTAAAAATATAACTATAGCGCTATTTTTTCTAATCGGGATTAATCTGGTAAAATCACAAAATGTCGGACAAATAGTGATTGGCACAAAACATTTATTCCATTCCAATATTTTGAGTGAAGATAGAGAATATTGGATCAATCTTCCCGAATCGTACAATGATGTTAATAAGTCGTCTTATAAAAGCTATCCGTTACTTATTGTTCTTGATGGAAATATACATTTTAAAGCGATTTCAGGTATTGTGAACTATATGAGTTCAGATTTATACAGAAACTGGAAAATTCCGGAGATGATAGTAGTGGGTATTAAAAATGTTGATAGAAGACGAGACTACACACCAGACAAAATTGCTACAATAAGGGAGAATAATTCAGGTGGTGGAGAGCGTTTTCTAAGTTTTTTGGAAGAAGAACTTATACCTGAGTTGGATCAAAAGTTTAGGACTGCTCCCTATCGAATACTTTTTGGGCATTCTTTAGGAGGTTTGTTGGCCACTCATACCTATATGAAAGAAAGTACACTTTTCAATTCATTTATTGCGACTGACCCAAGTTTTGGTACATGGGATTCAGAAACTATGGACAAAAAGTTAGATTCCCTTACCGAACAATCATTTGAGCGATTCATTTACATAGCTACCGCCAATTGGGGAAAAAGAAATATCAGAAATCGTGATCGCCATGTTCGATTATATGAGGCATTGAATAGTAAGTGCAAAGGTGAATTACCTGCAAAATTGGAATACTTCGATAATGAAGACCATAGCTCAATTTCAATCATTGCTTTTCATAATGGAATCTCTGCAATTTTTGAAGGCTATGGAATTTCCTATCGTGATGTGGAAGACATAGAGCAACTAACCCAACATTTTCATGCACTTTCGGAGAGACTTTCATGGGATTTTAGACCTCCCGAGTATCTTGTAAACCAAATAGGTTATAGAATGCTACAAAGTGAAAATGATAAAGACAAATCCAATGCATTAGAATTTTTTATGTTGAATGTAAAAAATTACTCTAAATCATTTAATTCCTATGATAGCTTGGGAGAAGCCTATGAAGCATTAGGTGATAATCAAAAAGCAATCGAAAACTATAAAAAATCTCTTGAACTAAATCCAGCTAATGAGCATGCCAGAATGAAAATAAAAAAATTAAACAGGAGCGAATAAATACGATTAGTAATATTGGCTATACGTAAGGCGGACAAAAGTGCTAATATGAAAGTAAATACACTAAATAAAAAAATCAGTAGTAGAAAAGTACAGATTAAAAATCCCGCACTAAGCGTAGCCGAGACCGTTGAAAACTTAATAATTCTGAAATAATATAAACTATTCGCTTAAAGCTCTATTATGCAACGCAGCGGAGTAACTGTGCTTTAAAAGAACACAAATGCCACTTTGCTTTAAAAAAGCCTGCTGGGAAACAAATTTGTTTCTATCAAACGGATAGTCCTTTCTCAGAAAAGCACTTCCAAATTGTTAAGAATTATGAATTAATAAAATGTAAAAAAGTGATGTAATTTAATGCTTGCATAAACTGTTAATTCGTTAATAAAAATTATTTTGATTTTAGAACTAAATAAAATTAGAAGCAATTTGCTTATATCGAAAGGGCGCATTATTTGTAACGACTCCTGCGAAATCTTTGGTAGGGTTTTGCGACCTGTTTCGTTGTTCCCCCAATAATGTTTATTACGATAATGTCTTTTTAGCAAACCACCAATCAACCGCATTTAAGCTGTTATTCTTTGTTCTCTAAATAATTTTTTACAAAATAAACCCAGTCATCTAAGCTGTCATAAAGTTGTTTTAAGGGCTTAAAAGGAATTTTTATATCAGGTTCAATTCCAATATTATCTATAGGATATTCGGGAAGTCTCCTTGAACGTGTTACAGGCAACAATAAATTATATTTTCCAGAAGGCAATTCCTTCGGTGTTTTATTAGAATAATCTAAAACCCCCGCAGTATTTTTATTTCCAAACGTTATGACTTTTGAACTATGATCTGCCATTAGTATAAATTGTTCTGCAGCTGATGCATTATTTTCATTTATTATTATACCTATTTTTTTAGGATACAAATAAACTGTATCTTGTTTTATAGTCTTGTCACCAATATGATATGGATGTATAACATATTCGCCGACATTAGCTTGCATTTGTTTCAACAATGCTTCAGCTTCTTGCTCAAAACCTGGTTTAATTCTTCCATTTTTAATATCATTTTCCAAATCTTCAATATTTCCTTTAGTGGCGTACCACTCAACACCTTTAGATTCATATGGACCTGAATAAATAAGTTTTGCTAATTTTTCATAATAATAAGTTTGACCACCATTATTATTTCTTATGTCTATAATTAAATTGGGTCTGCTTACTATATCTTCCCAATGTTTGGTAAGTAATTTTTCAGTTAAATCAGAATAAAAATTAGTAATCCTTAAATAAAATGTACTATCACTCAGATATAATGCAACAGGATAAGTCCTTAGTCCATTTGGATATTCTGGTCTATATGTTGCCAAAACAGATTTGTCAAAAACATGATTATTTGTTCGCTTTACAAACCATACGTAATTATGTATTTCTAATACTGATTGATTAAGATGCAATGAAGCAAACTCCTTGTAAGGTTTAAAATCGCGATATTCCCAATACGAAGTCAAATGATATTTGTCATTCCCAATGCTTAAACATTCAAAAATCACTTGATTTTTATCATAACCTTCGTAACTTATTGAAACACCTAAATATTTATTTTTCTCTTGCTTTATTATTGCAAAATCACCCCAAAATCCTGTCCAAATTCCTTCTATACCTTCTTTAGGTTTTATTTGATCTTTAGGATTGATTATAAAATATTTCTTTTCTATTGGTTGAACCTTATTACTATTATTATTCTCAGAATTAAATGTCACAGTTAAATGATTATCTTTAAACCAAGATAAATATGCATCGAAGTAATCTTTGCAAGAATCTGGATAAGCTATCATTTTCTTTCTTAAATCTTTTTCAAACTCCCTTAATTCTTGAACATTTTGATCACTTACCTTATCCTTGTAACCTGGATAATCATTTTGAACTCTTTTAATTATATAATCGAAATCTTTTATGCATTCATTATCTTGTGCCTGTTGAGTTAAAGATATTGATACAGCATAAAATAATAAAAACAGCTTCTTCATAATTTCAATTGTTAATGTTTTTTAATTGCACGACGCACGATTAAATATTGCCAATAACAGTCCTAAGGTGTGAAGCTTTATGGGAGTTCCGCCACGTTTCAGTATCCCCCGAATGTTAAAGACAACTAAAATTGTCAGAAAACCACGAAAACCCATCTTTAGTTTGGCGCCGTGTAATATGTTTTTAAAAATTTAACATTGATATTACTAGAGCAAGATAACAAGAATCTTGTCTATTCTTGCATATAGATTAGTTATTTTGCATTTTTAAGTAATGTAATTATTTCGTCCTTTGTTTCCCTATTATTGAATTTTTTTGCATAATTAATAGCTTTATAACCTTTGTTGCTTTTTACTGAAACATCTGCTCCATTCTCAATAAATAATTTAACTACTTCAACACAACCTTCTCTTGCTGCATGCATTATTGGAGTAGTTCCTGCATATCCAATTTTATTTATTTGTGCACCATTTGCTAATAACAGTTTGGCTATTTCAGGACTATCTGATGCTCGTGCTAATGCAGCAAAGTTACTTTTATCTTCTTGATCTCCATTAACACCCATTTCAATTAAATACGTTACTATATCATAATTTTTTTGGTCGCAAGCTTCCATCATTAATGGTGAATGCATTTCTTCTGGAATTTTATTGTTGTTAATTTCAACATAAAACTTCAATATATCCAATTCATTATGCTTAACAGCTAATTCCCAAGGATTCTCTTTTTCACGATTATGTGATAATTCTGCTCCTTTAGATAATAAATATTTTGCAAATTGAATATTCTTTTCTACATCTGGATTGCTTCTATAATAACGAGTTTTACAGATTTGACTTCTAAAAGGATCAGGTCCGTAATCGCCTCTATTCTCCATATACCAATAATAAGGAATATAAGTTAATGCAGAACCATTCCACTTGTCAACATTTTTAAGATCTGCTCCTTTTTCAATTAGGTAATCAATTATATCTTTATTCCCAGTCTCTCGAATCGCAGTTGCTATTGGTTTAATATAAAATTCTTTGAAATTTAAAAATTCATTATCTACAAAATCAAGTTCTTTTAGCTTTTCAATGTCATTTAATTTAACTACAGATTCGAAAGTAGATAATTTTTTGTAAATGTCATTACCCTGTCCAAAAAGATGAGCTGAAATACTTATAACAAAAAGAATTAAAAACAGTTTTTTCATAATTTTCATAATTTTAGGTTAATATATAATATCAATGTTAAATTTTTTAGTACCCATAACGGTCTCGCGCAAGGTTTAATGCAGGTTTCCGCCGCATTTCATTGTCCACCGTTGAACAACTTTACTAAGATAAAACTTTGTCGGCTAACCACCAAACCCCCGCTTTTAGGCTGATGTATTGTAAAAGGTTGTTGGTAGCTTATAATACTTTTTTAATTGTATTTATTAATAATTCTACTTCTTCAAAAAGCGGCTCAACAATATCTTTGTCGAAATCAAATAAATCTCCATAATCACCTTTCAACCGATAGTCAAACAACTTTGAAAATAGTTTCCCAAATTTCTTGTCAATTATTCCTGTCTTTACAAATTGCAAACCGAATTGAGTTCTAACTCCATCATGAGTCTGTGTCTCAATACCATTCTTTATCAACAATGCAATAACTGCATAAAATGATGCATAATAAAGTCTATTAACAGCTGTATTCCACCTTTCATTCTCAGCTAGTAATTTGGCATCTTCCAATGCTTCATAAGCTCTATCTATTCTATAATTGATATAATCTTCTTTGGTCATAAGCGAATACCTTCATGAGTTACATTCTTATAAAGAGGAGAATGTTTCAATTTATTATTCCAATAGAGTTTCGGATAAATCAAAACGGAAATAATTTGGCCTGTTTCTAATTCAATGTCGTACAAGGAATCTCGAAACCTATCTTCTATTCGGTTTGTAATTTTATTTTCATCTACTAAAATAAGCACATCCCAATCAGAATTTTTCCTGTTGTCTCCACGTGCTCTGGAACCATATAAATAGATTTCGGCATCATGATCATGTTGCTGAACTGCTAATCTAATTCTATTTAATAATTCCTTTTTCTTCATACTAAGACAAAGATATTCAATTTTTATTAATTATTGTCATAACTCGTTGTGCCCGCTACTAATTACCTCTAACGGTCCTGTGTTAACAATTGTGCGGGTTTGCACCCTGTTTCATTGTCCCCTACTGAACAACTTAACGAAGATAATATTTTGTCAGCAAACCACCAAACCCCCGCATTTAGGCTGATGTGTTGTTACAAATTGGGCATAAAAGGACCAAGCTTATCAATATGGCAAGTATTTTTGCTATAAAACCAAAAAACATTTTTTTAGGAGGGATCTTTTAAAACATATATGAATTAAATACGTTAAGTTATCTG
>CAYVEW010000029.1:0-33633 GCA_964450375.1 uncultured Bacteroidales bacterium | reverse complement strand
ATTTATCGGGACAATATGAAAACTTCTTTTTATTTATCGTATTATTGTTTCGGCTCGGTTTGGGCCCAATGAAATAACTTTTACAGGAACTCCTACTTCCAGTTCAATGTATCTTAAATAGTCTTTAAATTCTTGTGGCAGTTCGTTAAACGATTTTATTTTTGAAATATCTTCTTTCCATCCTTTAAAATCCTTATAAACAGGTTCGATGGGTTCATTTATTTCATATGGTAAATATTCTATTTCCTGTCCGTTTAACACATAATGTGTACATACTTTTATGGTTTCGAAACCAGTGAGCACGTCGGCTTTTGTAATCACCAGTTCGGTAATGCCATTCAACATAACAGCATATTTAAGTGCAGGTAGGTCAAGCCATCCACAACGCCTTGGCCTTCCTGTGGTTGCTCCGAATTCATGTCCTTGTTTGCGCAAGGTTTCTCCTTCCATATTTTCCAGTTCGGTTGGAAATGGACCGCTACCAACGCGAGTACAATAGGCCTTGAAAATACCGATAACATTACCAATTTTATTGGGAGCAACGCCAAGACCTGTGCACGCTCCGGCACAAATAGTATTCGATGATGTAACAAAGGGATACGAGCCAAAATCAATATCTAATAATGTACCCTGAGCTCCTTCGGCTAATACCAGTTTATTTTCATCGAGGTATTTATTAATTTCGTGTTCGCTTTCAATTATTTTAAATGATTTTATCAGCTCAATTCCTTTAAACCATTCTGCTTCGTACTCTTCAATATTAGAATCAAAGTCGTATAGTTTTAGCAATTCTTTGTGTTTGTTGGTAAGGAAATCATATTTTTCTTTAAATCCGGGGTTAATGATATCACCAATTCGCAAACCATTTCTACCGGTTTTATCCATGTAGGTAGGCCCGATTCCTTTTAAAGTCGATCCGATTTTTGTTTTTCCTTTTGCAGCTTCCGATGCAGCATCTAGTATCCGGTGCGATGGTAAAATCAGGTGTGCTCTTTTTGAAATGTACAAGTTCTTCTTAATGTCAACATTCATTTCCAAAAGCTCTTTAATTTCTTCCATAAAGATAACCGGGTCGATTACCACTCCATTTCCGATAATATTAATGGTTTCAGGCCTGAAAACTCCTGAAGGAATTGTATGTAACACATGCTTTACTTCATTAAACTCCAATGAGTGACCGGCATTAGGCCCACCTTGAAATCGGGCAATAACATTATATTTTGATGCCAGTACATCAACTATTTTTCCTTTTCCTTCGTCTCCCCACTGAAGGCCTAATAATACATCTAATTTCATGCGTTTCGTATTTGATATGAATAGCTTTTTACAAGTTACAACAAAAGCATAAAAATAAAAAAATCCCCAATGATAAGTCGGGGATTTTCACATGTTTTATAAAATAGTTATTAACTTTCTTTTTGTTGTTTTTTTTCTTCACACTCATGGCATATACCATAAAAATATAAGGAGTGGTAATTTACTTTAAAATTCATCATTTCTGTGGCTGTTTCCTGGATTGCATGTATGCGCGGATCGCAAAACTCGATAACTTTACCACATTCCTGACAAATCATATGATCGTGTTGCTTGCAGTTATGTGCTTTCTCAAATTGTGCAATGTTTTTGCCAAACTGGTGTTTTAATACCAGGTTGCTTTCTAATAAGAGCTCAATGGTATTATATAATGTTGCCCGGCTTACACGATAATTTTTGTTTTTCATTGAAATATACAGTGATTCAATATCGAAATGATTATCACGCGAATATATTTCGTCGAGAATGGCGTATCGCTCCGGTGTTTTTCTGTGTCCACGTTTTTCTAAAAATTCCGTAAAAATTTTTTTCACGGTTTCTTTAGTATCATCGCATATCATATTAAAATCATTTAAAATGAATGCTAAAAGTATAAATTTTTTTCGTTATTTAGAATTAATTTAAAGAAAAATTACTTGGCGATATCTTCGTTGCGTTTTACCTTGTCAACTCCTTTTATCTTACTAATATTCATAATTAAGTTGTTCAGGTCGTTTACATTATGCACATAGAGCTCGATTTCGCCTTCAAAAATTCCATCGTGTGTTTCTATAAAGATCTTACGAATATTCACACTCAGTTCGTTGGAAATGACAGAAGTTATGTCGGAAGCAATTCCTATCCGGTCGATTCCGTTTAAACTTAATTTTGCTAAAGATGAAAGAAATTTCTGGGAAGTCCACTTGGCAGGAACAATAAAATTACCTTCGCTCGACATTAAACGGATGGCAATGGGGCATTTTGTTTTGTGAATGGTAACAGACTTATCTGTAGGTTTTTTATAGCCAATTACCTCGTCGCCGGGTATTGGATTACAGCATTTTGCAATTTTGTATTGTATATCTTCTTTTCCAGTCGGGTTTTCATCAATAAGAACAGGCTTTTTATAATTAAAGCTTTCTTTTTTGGTAACCGTAGGTGTGGATTTCTTTTCTTTATTTGATGATGTTGACTTAGCAAACTGTAATCCCCAGTAGCGTATTAATTTGTTTTTTGTATTCTTTTTTAAGATCTTCTTCAGGTCGTCGAGCTTGATAATGCCACTTCCAATTTTACTATACAGCTCATCTTTACTTTTTACATCATATTCGGGCAAAATCTTTCTAAATACTCTTGAGCTTGGGTGAACGTTTAATTCTTTCAGTTTACCTTCTAAAAATTTCTTTCCTTTTTTTATCCGGTCTTTTGTTTCGGCTTTAATTGCATCGGTGATACTTGTTTTGGCTTTTGCAGTTTGAACCTGGCTAAGCCATTCTGTTTGAGTTTTTTGTTTGTTCGATGTAATAATTTCAACCTGGTCGCCACTTCGAAGTACATGGTTTAACGGAACTAACTTGTGGTTTACTTTAGCGCCAATGGCTTTATTCCCAATTTCGGTATGGATTTCGTATGCAAAATCAAGTGTAGTAGAGTTTTTCGGTAAATTTTTTAAATCGCCTTTTGGTGTAAATACCATGATTTCCGAAGCAAACAGGTTCATTTTAAACTCATCGAGAAATTCCAGGGCATCCGAATTCGGATTTTCAAGCATCTCTCTTATTCGCTTAATCCATTTATCCAGCTCACCTTCATTGGTTTTTTCGCCTTTATATTTCCAGTGTGCCGCAAATCCACGTTCGGCAATTTCGTCCATACGTTCGGAGCGGATTTGTATTTCGACCCATTTTCCCGAAGGTCCCATTACTGTTACATGCAAAGCTTCGTAGCCATTGGCTTTGGGCGAGCTTATCCAGTCGCGAATCCGATCAGGCTTTGGAGTATAAATATCGGTAATTAACGAATAAATTTGCCAGCACTGTGCTTTTTCTGTTTCGCGGGTTATTGGCTTAAATACAATACGAATGGCCATTAAATCATACACTTCTTCGAATGGTATGTTTTTGGTTTGCATTTTATTCCAGATGGAAAAAATGGATTTGGGCCTTCCGTTAATATCAAAATCGATCTTGTGCTTTTCCAGTTTTTCAATTATTGGGAGCGAAAAACGGTTAATTTCCTGCTGTCTTTTTTTCTCGTTATCTTTTATTTTTGATACAATTTCGTCGAATTGTTTCGGGTGCCGGTATTTTAAGCTTAAATCTTCCAGTTCGGTTTTTATGGCATATAAACCCAAGCGATGAGCTAAAGGTGCATATAAATAGATTGTTTCGCCTGCAATTTTTAACTGCTTATTGGGTGGCATTGAATCCAGGGTTCGCATGTTATGCAGTCGATCGGCCAGTTTTATAAGGATTACCCGAACATCGTCGGATAAGGTGAGCAGCATCTTTCTGAAATTCTCAGCCTGCAATGATGAGCTGTTATCGAAAACGCCTGATATTTTAGTTAATCCATCGATAATCGATGCGATTTTTTCTCCAAAAAAATGTTCAATATCTTCCAGTGTATATTCTGTATCTTCTACCACATCGTGCAATAAAGCACATGTAATTGCAGTAGCTCCCAGTCCGATTTCGGCAGTAACAATTTTGGCAACTGCAATTGGATGTAAAATGTATGGTTCGCCTGATCTTCTTTTAACACCTTTGTGCGACTCTTTAGCTAAATCGAAGGCTTTGCGGATAAGCTTTATGTCTTTTACCTTAACATGCTTTGAGCAACTTTCAATAAGGTTGTTATAAAGCTCTTCTGCATAAGCATCTTCATCAATTATTTGCATATTTTTTTCAGAGTCTTTCATATTCATATATTCCGGCTGAATAAGTAAAATACAAATTTAATTAAAAAAGGGTAAAACCATCTTTATTCTTTGGTTTTTACGGATATATAACCGTAACGTTTCCTCTTTTTTCGATGGTTTGATTGTCGGAGAGTGTTATGCGGATATAATAAATGTATGTTCCTGTTGGTGCCTTTTTTCCATTAAATTCTGTACCGTCCCAGCCTTTATATTCATTTGTTTTGTAAATCATGTTTCCCCAACGATTATAAATTTTCATTTCAAAACGTGCCTGGGTAAATTTGAATTTCGGAATAAACAAGTCGTTTCGCCCATCGCCATTGGGTGTAAATCCTTCGGGAATGTAAATTTTTGGCTCCAAAAATATACATTTGGTGTTTGACTGGCTGTAGTTGTTATTCAGATCGTTCGTTAATTTTGCTTGCACATAATAACAAAATTGATTTGTTAAATACTCATTTTGAAAGTTTTCAACTTCATTGTCGGTAAATGAGTTAGCATTTTGAAGTGTTCTTATTGGCAATGCATCATCATTGTCGAGCTTTCTGTAAATTTCGTACGAGACAGAAACCATGTCGTGATTTCTGAACAGGTTCCAGCTTAGTATATTCTTAGAATTAGTATTCTCGACGTTAAGTACAATGTTGTTGATGACTTTCGATTGAGTTGTAACTAAATTACATTCGTTTACCGAAATTAATTTGTAATAACTGATTTCTTCATCGGGTTTCGAATTTTCATCTGTAGCATTTATTAAAAAATCATCGGACACGATGGTTTTCAGTGTGTCGAAATCGCCTGTTGGCGAATCGGATTTTAGCAATTTATAAGTATCGATTTCGGAATTGGGAGCAATTTCGAATACAAGTTCTGTATTATTGCCATTAGCACTTGCAGATAATGGATTGATGTAATCCGGGCTTTGTTTTAAATCTGTTTCAATGCTTACATAATTCGATGTCGATTTTACCGATGGATAATGATCCGGAATCGCTTTGATGTGATATTCGTAGGTAGTATTGTCTTCAATGTCTGTGTCGATGAATAAATAATCACTAACGGGGCCATATATTTTCATTTCACCTTCGCTGTTTTTATTTCGGTAAACTTCGTAGGTAAAATGTACATCCGATTCTCCAGCATATAATTCATTCAGTGTGTATTGATGGTTCCAATTAAGTTGAATAGAATTATTACAAGTGTCGAACGAGCTAATTAAATGTGTTGTTGGAAAGTGTTCTGAAGGATCGGAATGTGTAACAGTTCCGGATTGTGTAACAATTTTAGCTTTTAAGAAATAGATTCTGGCAACCTGATCTGCATTGGCAGAATAATGAATAAAAGATTTTGCAGTATCGTTATGAACAGTTGCTACAGTATCATATGAAGGATAGTTAACTCCTGGATCATTAGGGTCATCAACAAAAATTGTTATTTCTTTTGATTCCGAAAAATTCCAACTGATTTTTACATCTCCAGTTTTTTGAATTACACTCACTTCGGTTAAAACAGGTGGGGTAACCGTTTGGGAGAACACTTGGTTGCAAAAAAGTACAAATACTAAAATTGGTAAAATTAATCTAATCATAAGGCATTGCATGCGATAACAATTTAATTATGAACGAAAATACGAATATTAATTGTATTTACCTGCAACGGTTTTTATTAAACTTTCTTCGTTAATATACTGGTTTGCCATTTGGTTAATTTCTTCCGGGCTAATGGTTTTTATTGTTCGAATCGCTTCGTGCAGGTAGTTCTCATCCAGGTCGAAATCGATTAATGAACGATAGGTGGATGATATTTCGAAAGCACCATCGAAAGCTCTTAATAAACTTCCAAGCATATAGTTTTTAACCAGTGCCATTTCATCGGCAGAAACATAGGAATTTCTTAGAATATTTATTTCGTTCATAATATCGTCGATGGCATTTCGCGTAACATCCTTACCTACTTCCGAAACAATGATCAAAAAGGCAGCATTTTTCATGGTGACAATATTTGATCCTATACCATAGGTGTAACCTTTTTCTTCGCGTATTTTTTTCATCAGTCGCGAACCAAAGTAGCCACCCAGAATGGTGTTGGTAATTTTTAGTTTATGAAAATCAGGATGATCTTTATTGATGGTAATTTTTCCAAGACGGATTGCCGACTGGGTAACATGTTCTTTTTCAACAATCGACACAAGTTTCGGCGAATCCGGAATTGGGTATTCCAATGAGTTTAATGCTTGTTGGTTTTGCCAATCATTATTTCCCAGGTGTTTGTTAATGATTTTAATTATTCGCTCATCAGTTTTTCCCGAAACGATTAATTTACAATTCGCTGGATGGTAATATTTCTTATGAAAATTGATTAGATCTTGCCTTTCCAGCTGATCATAATCCGAAGCTTCTGATTTTCTTCCGTATGGATGTTGCGAGCCAAATAGCTGCTCGTTAAATTCGCGACGGGCGATGTTTGTAACTTTTTCAAGTTCAATCAGAAATTGCTGTTTGCGTTTATTTAAATGTATGCGAAGGTCTTTTTCGGGAAACAGGGGATTTTTAATAACATCTTCAAAAACCCGGATGGTTTCCGGAAGATGTTTGCTAAGCGTATACAGTGTAATGCTTCCAAAATCTTTTGTGGGCGAAGGATGTATGAAAGCGCCATAAAAATCGAGTTTCTCGGCAATTTGCTGCGATGTATAGTTTTTGGATCCTTCGGTAAGCATTTCGTTAACTAAGGATGCCACCAGTGGTTTTTCCTGATGCCAGCTGCCTGCTTCAAAGGATAAATCAATTTTCAAAACATCTTGCGTTCCGGCATTAAATAAAAAGGTTTTTAAATGATTGTCGAGTGCCACTTTTTCGGGAACCGGAATGTTAATTTGCTCGATGGCTTTATAGTCGGGATGTAGTTGTCGGTTTAGCATTATTCTTGATTTGTAAGATAATATAAAGTCGATGAGTTATTTGCATCGAAAAGTTCTTTGGCTACTTTTTTAATTTCGGCTTTTGTTACTTTTCGATAGTTATCAATTTCCTGGTTTATTCTATTGGCATCACCCAGCAGTTCCTGGTAAGCTAATTCCATTGCCTTATTTAAGGCATTTAACTGGCCAAACTGATAAACCGATTCAAATTTATTTTTTACTTTTTCCAATTCATAGTTACTTATTTCATCGGTACCAATTTTTAAAAGCTCTTCGTTTATAGCATTCTCGGCTTCATCTATCGATATACCTTTCATTAATTTACCGGCAACCACAAATAAACCTTCATCTATATCGCCGGAAATGTAGGCATTAATATCACTAAATAAGTGCCGTTCTTTGCTCAGATTTTGATACAGGCGCGATGAATTACCATTGGCTAAAAGATCTGAAATTAAATCAGTTGTATAATAATCCGGGTGCAGCTTGGAGCTCATATGAAAAGCTTTGTAGATTGCATTAAAAGGGACCTGTCTGTTAACAGTCAAACTTCTTGCTTGTAGCTGTTTTGGTTCTTTTGGAAGGTTTCGTGCTTTGATGTTTCTGGATTCGATGGGGCCAAACCACTTATTGGCAAGTATTTCAATTTCGTTTTTCGTAATGTTTCCTGCAACCGATAGTATTGCATTGTTAGGCGCATAATGATGATAAAAGAAATCTTTAACTTCCTGTAAGCTGGCATTTTTAATATGTGAAATATCTTTACCAATGGTTGCCCACTGGTACGGATGCATTGTATATGCCAATGGCCGTAACAACAGGTATATATCACCGTAAGGTTGATTAAGGTAACGCTGGTTAAATTCTTCGATTACCACATTCTTTTGTATGTCAAGCTTTTTTTTCGAAAAATCAAGGCCAAACATTCGGTCAGACTCCAGCCAAAATGCTGTTTCCAGATTTTCTTTCGGAAGTGTTATGTAATAGTTGGTTATGTCGTTATTTGTAAATGCATTATTATCTCCACCAACCATTTGTAAAGGATTATCGAATGATGGAATATGCCTGCTTCCTTCGAACATCAGGTGTTCAAATAAATGGGCAAAACCAGTCCGTTCCGGACTCTCATCGCGAGAACCCACATTGTATAATAAATTAAAAGCCACTATGTTGGTTGATGGATCGCTGTGTGTAATAACTTTTAATCCATTATCCAGGGTAAAACGTTCGAATTTTATCATTTTAAGTATACTGATTTGAGAGATACAAACTTAACCATTTATCTAAAATCATCTATTTTATTTACATAAATCTTCATTTATTTCAGGGATATTTGAAAAAATATACTTTTTTTACAAATCATTATGAAGAACCTTAAAATATAAAGAAATAATATGCCGGTAAAATCATCATTGATAAGACGTTTCTTGATTTGGAGAGTGAAGAAGATTGATGATAAACGATTTATGATTTTTTTAAGTGTTGTAATTGGCGTAGTTGTTGGCTTTGCGGCAGTAATTATTAAAAACTCAGTACATTTTATTCAAAGCCTGCTTACCAACGATTTTTCATTACAATATCATAATTACTTATATTTTGCATATCCGGCCATTGGAATTCTGCTGGTAATAATTTTTACAAAATACATTTTACGACGCAATGTTGGGCACGGCATACCAACTACTTTGTATGCTATTTCACGAGACAATGGAAAGATCAGGCGGCACAATATGTTTTCATCGATCATTGCCAGTGCTTTTACAGTAGGTTTTGGAGGTTCGGTTGGTTTGGAAGGCCCAACTGTGGCAACCGGTGCTGCCTGGGGGTCGAATATAGGGCGTTTTTTCAGGCTGAATTACCGACAGGTATTATTGCTGTTGGCTTGTGCCGGAGCTGGTGCTATGTCGGCAATTTTTAAGGCTCCCATTGCAGCCATCGTTTTTGTACTCGAAGTTATTATGCTCGATTTAACACTTGCATCATTGCTTCCATTGTTATTTGCGTCGGTTTCTGCGGTAATTACATCTTACTTATTTTTAGGAATGGATGTGCTATATCCGGTTGAAATAACCGACAAATTTATAATTAATGATATTCCTTATTTTATTCTGCTTGGAGTATTAGCCGGTTTGGTATCGGTTTATTTTACAAGGATTTATAAAATTTTACAGGGCTGGTTCGATAAACAAAAAAGCTATTACTATAAATGGATCGTAGGAGCATTAACACTGGGGGTATTAATATTCCTTTTTCCTTCTTTATATGGCGAGGGCTACGAAGCAATTAATGCTTGCCTGCATGGCGAAAACCATCATTTATTCAACAATAGTTTATTTTACGAATTGAAAGATAACATCTTCTGGGTTTTCGTAATATTTATTTTGGTAATTTTTTTTAAGGCAATTGCTACTTCAGTTACTTTTGGGGCTGGTGGAGTAGGAGGTATTTTTGCTCCTACCTTATTTATTGGTGCCAATACCGGATTATTGTTTGCTCAGGTTCTGGAGTATTTTGGGTTTAAAGACCTATCGTATACAAATTTTGTATTGGTTGGAATGGGAGGGCTTATTGCCGGAGTATTGCATGCTCCCTTAACAGCTATTTTTTTAATTGCAGAAATAACCGGAGGATACGGATTAATTATGCCATTAATGATTGGAGCCAGCACATCTTTTGCTACCATCCGGATTTTTGAGAAATATTCTGTTTATACGTATCAGTTAGCCCGAAGGGGTGAGTTGTTTACACACGATAAGGACAAAGTTGTTTTATCGATTCTAAAGGTTACAAAACTAATTGAAACTGATTTTCTAACAATTTGTGTAAGTGCAAGTCTTGGCGATTTGGTTAAGGTGATTGCAAGATCAAAACGTAATATTGTTCCTGTAATTGATGATGAGAAAAAATTACTTGGCATTGTTTTTATTAATGATGTAAGAGAGATCATGTTTAATCGTGATTTGTACGATACTGTTATGGTGAGTGAATTAATGTTCATGCCTTCGCCCATTGTATCGCCCGACGAATCAATGGAAGATGTAGCCAGAAAATTCCAGACTTCTAATCATTATAATTTACCCGTAGTCGATAATGAAAAATATGTTGGCTTTGTTAGTCGTGCAAATGTATTTTCGGCATATCGCGAATTGCTAAAAAAATTCTCCGAAGAATAAACCTAAAATTGGATTGATAAATCATTCATTTGATTAATTTTGCATGTTCAATGAAAAATACCGATGATTAATTTTATTAATTTTAAAAGACAACGCTTTTCGAGACGTATTTTGGTGTGGCGAAATAAAAGAATTAGCGAACGAAAGTTTGTAATGATTCTTAGTTTTGTTATTGGCATATTAAGTGGAATGGCAGCGGTTCTTTTAAAAACAACTGTGCATTATACGCATCAGTTTTTAACTCATGGTTTTTCAACCGGTTATGTATATCTTGTATTCCCTTTAATAGGTATTATATTAACTGTTTTGTTTGTTAAGTTTTTTGTGAAAGATAAAATCGGGCATGGGGTTTCACGTATTTTATATGCTTTATCGAAAAATAATGGAAGGTTAAAAGCACATAACAATTATTCATCGATTGTAGCAAGTACTTTAACTATTGGATTTGGAGGTTCGGTTGGTGCTGAGGCTCCGATTGTTTTAACAGGAGCATCTATAGGATCAACTTTAGGCCATTATTTCAGGTTAAACTTTAAATCTATTGCATTATTAGTTGCTTGCGGTGCAGCGGGTGCAATCGGAGGTATTTTTAAGGCTCCCATTGCCGGAATGGTTTTTACCCTGGAAGTGTTAATGCTGGATTTAACACTTACTTCGATTGTTCCATTACTAATTTCATCTGTTACCGGGGCTACCATTGCCTACTTTCTAATGGGCGAAGGGGTGGTTTTAACGGTTTTAAATACACAGCCTTTCGGATTAAACAATATTCCGTTTTATATCTTACTTGGCTTGCTTGCCGGATTAATCTCTTTTTATTTTACCAGAACAACCATGCAAATTGAGTCATCGTTAAAAAAGATCAAAAATAAAACGGTAAAAATATTGCTTGGTGGATTTGTTTTGGCTGGCTTAATTTTCTTGTTTCCTTCGCTGTACGGTGAAGGTACTCAAACTCTTCAGTCATTGCTTAATGGCACTGTTGACGGATTACCCAAAGACCGTATTTTTTCTTTTGTTATGCAAAGCCAGTGGTATATATTAATTTATTTAGGATTGCTTATTTTGCTAAAAGTAGTTGCCATGGCTTTTACAAATGGGAGTGGTGGCGTAGGAGGAATATTCGGGCCAACATTATTTGTAGGAGGTGTAACGGGTTACTGGCTTTCGCATTTTATAAATTCCTTAGGTTTTGTTAAGCTGCCCGAAGGAAATTTTGCGCTGGTGGGTATGGCAGGATTAATGGCTGGAGTAATGCATGCTCCATTAACAGCTATTTTTCTTATTGCTGAAATTACCGACGGTTATAGCCTTTTTATTCCTTTAATGATTACTTCTACCATTGCATATATTACCATTTTATGGTTTACTAAGCATTCCATTTACACTCACAGATTAGCCGAACGAGGCGAGCTGCTTACGCATCATAAGGATGAAGTAGTATTGACGCTTATGAAACTGGACAGTGTTATTGAGAAAGATTTTGCAATTGTTAAAACCGAAGATACCTTGGGTAAACTAATACAAGTTGTTTCAAAATCGAAACGTAATATTTTCCCGGTTATTAATTGTGAAAATGAACTGGTTGGAATTGTTTTATTGGATAACATTCGAGAAATAATGTTTCAGCGCGACCGCTACGAAGATACCTATGTTTCTGATGTAATGGTTGCTCCACCCGAAATTGTTGATGTTACGGATACCATGGACAGGGTGATGAAAAAGTTCAATATGTCGGGCGCATGGAACCTTCCGGTCATGAAAGAAGGCAAATATGTTGGATTTGTTTCGAAATCAAAAATTTTTAATTCCTATCGCGACCTTTTAGTTCAGGTTTCCGAATATTAGCTTATCTATTTACATCCATAAAAAAAATACTTAAATTTATTGAGTTAAGTAATCTTAACTTGTGAATTTATGACCAAAAGATCGCCAATTATTCGCTTTTTAATCTGGCAAAAGGATCATATTAAACAGCGTAACTTTATACTAATACTTAGTGTAATTGCTGGTCTGTCTGGTGGAATAGCAGCACTTACACTTAAATCTTCTGTGTTTTATTTACACGAGCGCTTATTAAAAGGTAAAAGTTTCGACGAGTATAATTTGCTTATATTTATTTATCCAACCATCGGGATTGCTTTAACTTTTCTTTTTACCAGATATCTTCTGCGCGATAAAGAAAAACACAATATAGCAAGCATTTTGTATGCCATATCCAAGCGCAATAGTTTGATGAAAGCTCATAAAATGTTTTCGTCCATTGTAGGCGGTATTCTAACCGCAGGTTTTGGAGGCTCTATCGGACTGGAGTCGCCTATCATTTCATCCGGTTCGTCCATTGGATCTAATATGGCAAAACTATTCAAATTAAGTTATAAAGAGATAACCCTGTTACTGGCTTGTGGTGCAGCGGGCGCCATATCCGCCATATTTCATACACCCATTGCAGCTATTGTTTTTGCCATTGAAGTTTTACTTATTGATTTAAACCGGTTTACGTTAATTCCATTGCTAACGGCATCGGTTAGCGGGGCGGTTGTTACCAACGTTTTTATTCAGGATGAAATATTATTTGAGTTTATCCTAAAAGATCCATACGTGGTTCAACATACTGCTTTTTATATTGTTCTTGGTGTTTTATCGGGCTTAATTTCTCTGTATTTTACCAGGGTATTTTTTCGGGTTGAAAAGTTTGCGAATAATATACCTGATCTGCGGAGATTATTTATTGGTGCACTAATTCTTGGTGTAATGATTTTTCTTTTTCCACCTTTATACGGCGAAGGATATCAGATGATAAAAGCCATTTTTGCTGAGAATTACGGAAGTGTAATGGAAACTAATATCCACTTAGGTTTATCAAATTATCATTGGTTTTTTTACTTCTTCTTTATTTCATTATTACTGCTAAAAGCATTTGCAACTTCCATTACAATAAATGCCGGGGGTATCGGCGGAATCATTGCTCCTTCATTATTTACCGGGGCAATTACCGGAATTCTTTTTTCACACAGCTTAAATCTTCTGGGACTGGAAGTTTCGGAAAGTAATTTTGCATTGGCCGGAATGGCGGGTGTGTTGAGTGGCGTTTTACATGCACCTTTAACAGGAATATTCCTGATTGCGGAAACAACCCGGGGTTACGAATTAATTGTTCCTCTCATGCTTACTACAGTGATTTCTTTTTTAACCGTAAAAATGTTTGAGCCTAATTCAATTTTTACAGTTCAGTTAGCAAAAACCGGAGAGTTGATCACACATCATAAAGATAAGGCCGTTTTAACATTTATGAAGCTGAAATCGGTAATAGAAACAGATTTCCAAACCATAGATGTGGATGCCACTTTAGGGGATCTTGTGAAGGTCATTTCTAAATCAAACCGAAATATTTACCCGGTGGTTGATGAAGAAGGTATATTAAACGGCATAATTCTAATGGATAATATTCGGGAAATTATGTTCGAACGTGAAATGTACGACAATACTCCGGTTAGCAGTTTAATGATATTACCACCCGCGTATATTTTGTTGCAGGATACCATGAAAGATGTAATTAATAAGTTTGAAAGTACAGATGCATGGAATTTACCTGTAATTGATCATGCCAAATATGTGGGTATGGTTTCCAAATCTAAGTTATTTACAGCATATCGAAACCTTCTGCTGGAAATTTCGGATGAATAATATTATGAAAAATGATGTCCAAAAAGAAAATGCTTTATGTTTTCAGCTGTTGCTGATTAAAATTCTTTTTGGACATTCCATTGATGTAATTCATTAGCAAACACTAAAATCTTAATGATAAACAACTTAAACCACCATCCATTTTTTGGAATTCACTTAATTCTACTTCAATAACTGAGTAGCCCAGTTTTTCAATTTTTTGTCTGGTTTTTGGAAATCCTTTGGGAACTATCACATAATCGTTAATCCGTAATGAGTTGGCTGCGTATTCTTCTTCTTTATCAATAACGATTTGATGAAACGATTGTAAGTCGTTTGCCGCGCAAAAGCTTTCGTGTACCAACAAATTATTATCTCCCAGGTAATTAACTCCTGTTTTAAAGTGTAAGATATTGCATACCGGAATGGAGTATGTTTCGAGCTGGTATTGTTTTGCTATTTCGGTAAACTGGCCTACTCCCGATAAATTTGTTCGGCCTGATAAGCCAATGTAGAATCTGTTATCAACTTGCATTACATCGCCACCATCTAATCTCCCTGGTTCTTTAATTTCATGAAGTTTTAGTAAAGGTTCGAGTACTTTTTTTATTTCCACTTCTTCGCCCAAACGTCGTGTATCTCCGGGCCGGGCAATTATTCCAAAATCTTTGGTTACAATCGCTGTATCTTCCACAAAACATGAATCAGGGAAATCGGGATCAGCTTCCAGTACGGTTATATTTAGTCCGCACTTTACCAAAGCCTCACAATAGGCATCGTGTTGTTTTAGCGCTAAACGAATGTCTGGTTTTCCTAAATTTGCAGTCGATATGCCGTGGGCAAATGTTACCGCAGGCTTTCTTACAATAGCTTTTGTAAACATAGTAGTTAATTTTAGAGTAATAATGTGGTTCGTTTTAAACTTTCTAAAAATAGACAAATCTAAGAGATAAACGAATGAATAAGATCATGAGAATACTATTTTTATCCATTATATCCATATTGTTTTTTGTGAACTGCAGTAATAACAATCAACAGGAAGATGAGTTAAAGTCTGAGCTTGAGAAAATACGTCAGGAGCTGGATATTCCGGGAATTAATCTGGCTATTGTTACACCTGATCAGAATATTGCTGTGTCTGTTGGTTACTCCGATAAAGAAAATAGAAATCATATGAATCCTGAAGATGTCATGTTTTCAGGAAGTACCGGCAAGACTTTTTGCGCAGCGATCATTCTTCAGTTAATTGATGAGGGTAAACTGGGAGTGGATGATCACATCTCAAAATACTTCGGACAGGAAGATTGGTTCGATAGGTTACCCAATGCTCATGATGTAACTATACGTATGTTGTTAAATCATACTTCAGGCATTCCACGGTATGTTTACGATGATTCAGTTTGGAAAACTTTAAAAGAAAATCCGAATAAAATCTGGACAGGTGTTGAACGCTTATCATACATTTTTGATGCAAAACCTGTTCATGAAGCTGGAAATGGTTGGGGATACTCCGATACGAATTATATTATTTTAGGAATGCTTATTGAAAAATTAACAGGAAACGATTACTATACAGAACTTACAGAAAGAATATTGAAACCATATCACCTGACGAATACATATCCGGGAAATTCGAGGGAGATACCTGGTTTAGTTGCTGGTTATACAGGCTATACAGAAGTTTTTTATTTGCCCGAAAAGGTTTTACTCGATAACGGAAAACTTGCTTTTAACCCACAAATGGAATTTACCGGTGGAGGTATTGCATGTACCGCATATGACCTTGCAAAGTGGGGTAAAATTTACTATTCTGGTAATGCATTTTCCGATAAGTCACTACAAATGTTAAAAGCGGATAGCGGGTTCAAAACCAGTTTAGCCGATAATGCAGCTTATGGCTTTGCTGCTTTTATCTGGAATGAGAATAATCAATTATCATACGGCCATACAGGTTTTTTTCCGGGGTATGTAACTATTGTTGAATATATACCTGTTTTAGATATAAGCATAGCCATGCAATGGAATACAGATCAAAAAAATCCTGAAAAATCGTTGCATCAATATTTGAATGATATTAAGAAGATTCTAAAGCTTCAATAAATTTTGAAATTAATTAAAAGGGCGTAATTTAGCAGCCCATTATCATAACTAAATTTAAAAATACATATGAAAAGGTTATCATTTTTATTATTAGCAATACTTTTATTGAGTTTTACAGGTATTGCACAACAGAATCTAACTCCGGATGATAAAGATTATTACAAATACAACTGGAAACTTACTGATATTTATGCCGGCTGGGATGAATGGCAAAAGGATCTGGATTATGTTCAATCTCAAATTCCTAAATATCTGGAATACAAAGGTAAAATAAGTCAGGATGCAGGAACTTTATTAGAGTTTCAGAAATTCTCAGAGAAGAATTCACAAATATCATCTAAATTATATGTTTATGCATCATTAAGTCAGGATGTTGACAGCAAAAATCCTATCTATGTTACCAAGTTACAGCAGATTCAAAATATGTGGGTTGAAATGAGCAGAAATACAACCTGGGTGCAAACCGAACTTGCTTCTATTCCAAAAGAAACAATGTACAAATGGATGGATGAAAACAAGGAATTAGCGGTTTATCGTCACGATTTTGATAGTTTTTACCGTCAGCTGGAACATATTTTGGATGAAGAAACACAAAGAATAGCAACCTATTATAGCAAAGCGTTGAGTGCAACATCAAATATTTATGGTTCGCTTTCGACAGCCGATATGGAATTTGAGAAAGTAACACTTTCTACAGGCGAAGAAATACTTGCCAGTCCGGCAAATGCATCAAAAATCTATGCTACAAACAAAAATCAGGACGACAGGAGAATGGTTGCTGATGCCAGAGCAAAGGCCTATGAAAAAAATAAAAATACTTATGCCGATATCCTGATTGGACTTTACGAAAGTCGCTGGGCAAATACTCAGCTAAGAGGATATGAAAGTTGTTTGGATGCTGTTTTGGAATCGAATAACATTCCAAAGGATGTGTACATGAACTTAATTGATGTTGCGGGTAACAATACAGACGCATTAGCAAAATACAGAGAACTCAGAAAAAAAGCACTCGGACTTGAAAAGTATTATGGCTCAGATGAATCATTGGAATTAGTCGATTTTGAAAAAACGTATTCTTACGATGAAGCAATTGAGATGGTGAAAGAATGTTTAAAACCAATGGGAGATGAGTATAACGAATTATTAGCCAATGCCACGCAGGCAGGATGGGTTGATGTTTACGAAAAAGACGGTAAACGAGGTGGAGCTTATAGCTGGTCGGTTGAGGGAGTTCATCCTTATATTTTAATGAACTGGAATGGAACAAGAGATCATGTGTTTACCCTGGCTCACGAGTTTGGTCATTCAATACATAGCATGCTGTCGAATAAATATCAACCATATACTTACACAAACTATGCAAGTATGGTTGCCGAAACTGCTTCTACTTTTAACGAAAAAATGTTGTTGGATTACTTAATTAAGAATGCAAAAAGCCCTGAAGAGAAAATTACTCTTTTAGTACAGGCAATCGACAACATATCTGGGACATTTTATCGTCAGGCACAATTTGCCGAATTTGAGTATAAATTATATTCGAAGATTGAAAACAATGAACCTTTAAATGCCGATATCATGGCTAATTTGTATTTGGAGATTGATCAAAAATACAATGGCGACATCATGGAACGATCGGATATTAGTAAATATAGTTGGCCACGAGTGCATCATTTTTTCAATTATAATTTCTACGTATATAATTATGCTGTATCGTTCTCATGCTCCAGTAGTTTGTTTAACCAAATTAAGCAGGCCAAATCAAAAAAAGATGCTATAATAGTACAGGAAAAATACATGGAATTATTAAAATCAGGAGGTAATGATTATCCTGTTGAATTACTCAAAAAAGCCGGTGTTGATTTAACAACAAAAGAACCATACCTGGCTGTTGTAAACAGACTGGAAGAGTTGGTAAATCAGTTGGAAGCAGCTTTAAAAGAAGTTGGAAGAATTTAAAACTTTATAAAACTATATTAATTAAGGGATTGTAAATAACAATCCCTTATTATTTTTAAAATATTTTTACTATTCCTGATCTTTACTCTCAACTAATAGATACAGATCTTTATCGCTTAAATAAAGGTATCCTTGTTCATAACAAAAATAGTACACATCGCCTTTTTTGGTAGTGTAGGTATGCGTGTGATAGGTAAAATTGAAACCATTTGAAAGCAGGTTGTCTTTATTTACCATCGTTTTACCCGATTGCTTGTTCAGCTCGCACAGTATTCTCCGGTTTTTTCTTAAAATGTTATTAATATTCCGCACTGTGTTACTTGCATCGCTGTTTAAACGATTGTTGTAGGTATTTCGGCATTGGTCGGAACAAAATTTTTTATCAGCACGGCCAATAATTTTTTCGCCACATTCGGGGCATTTTCGGGTTAAATCTTCTCTCATAATTTCTTTTTTCTTTACTCTGAATATCAAATATAAAACTTTTTACAACTACTTACAAACGACAACAAACGAATATTAATCGACTATACTTATTTAATAACCGAATAATCTTTTCATGAGTCTTTTACTTTGTATCAACAAATTTTTATTAACCATGTCTGTCAATATGCAGGCTTTAAAAACATTTTATTATGAAAACAATTAACAAAGTAGAAATTCAAGGATTTTTAGGACAAGATGCTGAAGAAAAAACATTTGAAAGCGGACGCACCCTCGTAAGCATGAGCGTTGCAACAAACGAAGGTTATAAAAATAACGATGGCGAGTGGGTAAATAGTACCACATGGCATAATGTGGTATACTGGAAAAATAAAAAAGACGAAAAACTGGATTTCCTTAAAAAGGGAGCGCTGGTTTCTGTAACGGGAAAATTAAACAATCGAAAATACAACGATAAAAGCGGAAACGAGAAATACATTACCGAAGTTGTGGCCTTCAAACTGGAATCTGTTCAGGTTGAAGCATAACTAACCCTTGCTTTCAGAAGAAAAGGGACTGCTTTGTAGCAGTCCCTTTTTATTTTTTATCCCTAATGGATGCTTGTTTATTAACTGATACGGTTATAACTAAAAGTTTCGATAAGCATTTGCCTTATACATGCTTGTGTTTTAGAAAATGATTTTATAAAATAGTTTTATAATCTCATTTTGAGATTGTCCAGAATCATAAACAAATGTTTGTATGTTACTTCTTTAATTCAGTTTTTAAAATATATACACTATCCAGCTTTTCGTCGGGGAAAATAACACCATTTTCATCAAATCTTCGGAGTTGGGCATTGGCAATATAATAGTATTCATCACCTGCAATTTCTCCTGTTGTTGGTATTTCAAAATACGGATTATTACTTTCTATAATACTGCCTGAAGTAATACTGTCGTGTTGTTCGTTTAAATAATATTGAAAAACACCTCCTAAATTAGATTGGTGCGCAATGAATGAGTTGTTGTAAAATGCTAAGCCGTCAATAGCACTTAAGGTAATATTCTCGGGCGTTTTTATTCTGGTTACTTCCAGGGTGTTCAGATTTATTTTATCGATACCGGAAAAATGAGCAACGAATAAATTCTTTTGGCTATCGGAAAGTGTTATCCCGTTAGCGAAATAATAGTGATCGGAATCAATAAAAAGTTCAAGACTATCTTTTTCGGGCTGAATCATATATACTTTCCCTTTTAACGATTCTGTGATAAATGCAGTTCCGTTGGAATGAATTGTAACATCATTGATCAGACGTTCAACAGAATCTTTTAGTAAGTACTTTTTAATCAGTTTTCCGGTTTCCAGGTCAAACTTGTAAATCCCGGAGTATGAATCCATAGCTTCCGATGGTTTTTTCATCCTGTTCCACGCTGCGCAAGCCCATATGTGCCTTCTTGCAGGATCAACTTCTATTCCTATAACACCTTGAATTCCTTCATAGCCCGAAGGAATAAAATCACTTATTTTTCCCGTAGAATCAATAGCAATGATTTTTCGTTTATAAATAGAACTGATAAAAACTGTTTTGCTTACTTTGTCGTATGCAACTCCTTCGGGTATAATTCCTTTTTCGCTTAAAGTATAGGCTAAACTACTATTATTAACGGGCGATATGTTTTGTTTTGATATACTTATCAAGCTGTCGTAACCATTCAGGTTTTTAAATTCGCTTTGATAATCGGTGTTTAATCGTTGATAAATTAAAGGGGTGTTATAATTCGCTATGATACTTAATTCATTGAATGCTTCTTCTTCTTTTCCAATATTCATTAATGCACCTGCATATAATAATCTCATGTCGGGATAGCTGGGAGCAAAATCGTAAATCACCTTACAAGCGTTCATATAAGCTGTAAAATTTGAGTCTTTTGCAGCTGTATTTGCATCAGCATAAGCCGAAATAAATTCTGTTGTTGTTGGTGATTTGCTTAGTCTGATTGTATGTAAACTTTTCTTTTCTTTTTTACATGCAGTAAGCGTTAAAATAATTGATAGCATTAGTAAGAATCTCATAATTGTAGTTTTATATTTAATATAAGACTGCACAGCTATGATCAGGGTTTAAGCGATGCAGGAAAAGTCCGAAAAAGAATCTTTTATAAAGATCATAATTATTACTGCAATTAGAAACATGATAATTGTAATCATATTTTTTGTGCTTATCTATTTGCTTTTATACTGACTACTTTATATTATCATTTTCGCCAAGCAGGTATAAATGAATATATTTATGAAGTTTTAAATTTACATTTTTCACGGTAAAAAAGTATATAAAAAACATAAAGGAAATGAGTATAGGCCTTCTTACGTAACAGAGAAAATAATTCTGGAGATATTGGGTACAATTACATCCTAATATTATCAGAGATAAATTAAATTTTAAGCGTTGTTTTTATTTCTTTTGTTATTTGCGGCATGTTTTCAGATAGTTCATTCAGTAATTCTTTAATCTTGATTGATTTATATTTGTGTTTAATTAACGATTGACCCGATTTAATAAGGGTCTCTTTTAATTTGCCTTCCGATATAGCGCCTTCAATATAACTGGCAAAAGTACTATACCATAATAGGCTGGGTAAATATTTTGCCCTGCCTATAAACTGTTTCTCTTTATTAACCAAATTGTATCTTTTACATAAAGTTAATATTTTTGAGTATTGTTCGGCTTTAAATAATGCTACGATATAGGTACTAAAAAATAAGTGCCACCGTTGTTTAAGAATTTCTTTTTTATAACTATCCAGAAATGTTTCGGCATAACTAACTGCTTTTCCAGTAAGGTTATTGGCTAGTAATGTTTTAATGTAAAATGCTACAAAACCAATTTTATAATAAAAGCTGTTCGTTTTTTTAAGCTCAGGAATGGAGTCAGTCATAAGCTTATATGCTTCCTTGTTTTTGTTGCGTTTTAACAAAACGCCACATAAGTTGAGTAAGTAAAATAAATAATCGCTATTATGTTGCCTGATAGACAGATAGCCGTATTTTTCAGCATGATCCAGTTCATTTAACTTGGAATGCATCATGGCACGGTTTGCATAATAATTCGCCAGAATTCGTTTTGAGTAGAAAATATCTGTTTTAAACATTTTATCCAGGGTGTCGTATATTGATCTTAATTTATCAAAATCCCTGTAGTTGTAATACAAAAAGGTTAATCGAACTACTGCTCGGTATCGTGTATACCCATCCAACTGATTATTTCCGAAAGTATCTTTTAAGAATTTTTCCCAATGCTTCGATTCAGTTTTAATTTCTGATGCGGAATGTTGCTTGATAATGTCTAAAGTAGCACTATTTAGTTTTTTGTTCAACTCAGTAACTAACTGATAGTGATCATTGTATTTTTCGAGATATTCAGAAACCGGCTCGTAGTACTGATTACGGACACGGATTAACAAATAATCACGGTAGTGTTGCAGAAGCTCATAAAAACGTATAAAATAGTAATGTTTTGTTGATGTTGTTAATGTTTTTTCCAGTAAATCTTTTTCTTCATCAGGCATAATTGCATCTGTCATTACTTGTTTTTCAATGCTAATTAACCAGTCGTAGTAAAAATCTACATCAATATTGTTTAGTTTTTTTTCAATCCAGTTTTTTACATAGGAGTATTTCCTTTTATCCAAACTATTATCATAAGGCAATGTGTTTAAAGGATTTTTAGAATTGTAGTTAATAAGATTAAGTATTTTAATATTCTCTTTGGTTTCGAAATGTTGAATGGACAATAAATAATCAATCTCGTGTGGATAAAGAGAATTTGCAAATTCGGTAAATTTTTGAAGCTTTTGTTTCATTTCTCGAACATAAATCTTGAATCAGGAAGAAAAGGTATAAAAAAAATGGAAAGAATAAAATGAGTCTTAGTATTTATATGTTGATTAACCAATCTATCGCTTCATTTTCTGTTATAAAGATTTTGGTTTTTACTTGCGCTCGATTTCTTTTGGTTGTAATATTTTTTATGGCTGTTTTTATAAAAACATCATCATTAATAAGGGTTGCGGAGCAACAGTAACCAGCATCTATTGCTTTTTCTAACCACTCTGTGTTTAACCAATTTTGATCCTTAACTGAAAATACTTTTGCATTGCGGTTATCGGTAAGTAGTTTTCCTGTTTTGCATTGATTCATAAAATCAATTACTTTCATGCAGGCTTCTCTAAAGTCCTCACTGCGAGGAAATCCGTTCCATTGGATATTAATAAAATTTTTATCATGAACATGATAAATTGTACAAAAATCCTTTGCGTAAAGTTGTGTCGATTCCATTTTAAAGTGAATAAAAAGAAAAAGCTTATAGCACTTTTACTATAAGCTTTATACAAATTATTTTAAGAAATTTTTAACTTCTGAATTGAAAACTTCTGGTTTTTCGAACATCATAAAGTGGCCACATTTTGGGACCATTACTAATTTACTATTTTTTATTTCGTTGGCACCGGCTCTTGCTATTGGCTCAGTTTTTCCCGGATTTAAATAACGATTAGGAATTAAGTTGTCGTTTTCACCAAATAAAATTAATGTAGGTTGTTCAATGTATTTTAATTTTTCAAAAACTGGTTCATCAACCATTCCCGTAACAGATTGACTAACAGCATAGCAATAATTTTCAAAGTCATTGGCAGTTCTCATAGCAATACGATCTTCAATCATAAACAAAGCATCTTTGGGCATGTTGTAAAAGTTTGATGCTAAATTAGTTTCAATTGCTTCGACTGAAGTTAAACGAACTAAGTTGGGAGTCATTACATCTTTAAACCAAAGCCTTTGTCCAGGATGAAAGAGCTCAAAACCAGCCGGATCAACCAGAATCAAATTTTCAACTTTATCTGGGAAATGCAATGCGGCAACCATTGAAATTTGACCACCCATAGAATGTCCGGCAAGTGTTACTTTACCTAAGTTTAGATTGTCGATAAATTCTGCAACTACCTTTGCATAAAAACTCATTAATCCACTATGTGGATTTTTAGAAGATTTACCATAACCAGGCAAATCTATTGCAATACATCTATATGATTTGCTTAATTCATCTATATTTTTTTTCCATGCAGGAAGATAACTGCCTAAGCCATGAATGAATATAATTGTTTCATCACCTGCACCTTCATCGATATAGGCAATTTCCATATCGTTTGATAATTGCGCATATTTAACTTCGTAGCCATAATTCATGTCTTTCATCGATTTCATATCTGCAACATTTTTATAAGGGGAGCATGCAGCGATTAATGTTGTAAATATGACCAATATGATTGTGTTTAATTTCATCTTTTTCATAATTTTAATTTAAAACATTAACCATTTATACACTAAAAAAACAGTCCATGGATTTGTAGGTCTGTCGGTATTGTAAATACCATTTATATCTGTTCCGTGTGTATCTTCGTTACTATTGTAAAAGTTTCCTAACCACATGTGAGCTCCATGCAGTTCCAAACTCATAAATGGACCAAAAGAATATTTAACAGCAGCATTTAATTCAGTACCAATATTATTGCCTGCATCTTTGGGAGCAACTGTGCTATATGCCATAGCAGCTCCAACTTTTGCATTTAATTTGTGAGGAATTAAATCTCTGTAAAAATTAGCCGTTCCACCCGTTAAACCATAGCCCATATTAGAAATGTCTGCAATTAAAGGCGTATATCTATTAACAACATTCGCATGAGGAAACAATATGTAAGAACCACTACTAATAAAAATAGATGCTGGCATACCCCAGGTATTTCCTGTGATTACTCCAGAATACTTTCCATCATCAATACCATTACCATCGCCTGATGTATAAATTAGATCTATTGCAAAATAGTCGTTTAGTGTTTGGCCATATCTATATGCAGCTCTTAAGTTTCCTGCTAATCCACCAATATCAGCTTTTTTTGTGTAAGTACCATTTTCATTTGTTTTAACAGTACCCAAATTATAGTTTGCGAAACCGGTAACTAAATAACGATCTAACCAAAAATCAGGATTTCTGCTAAAAAAAGTCCCTATCCAGGCAACATCCGCCTTGTAATTATTTGTGCTGAGATTAAAATTGAAACCACCATTGTAATTTACAAGTGTGCTATTTAATCCTTGACCAAATACTGAAACACCGCCAAGCCCTTTAGCTCTGTCCATTAAATAGTAAACTGAACCACCGACATTCCACATGGTGGTGATCTTTTTTCGGTAAATAAATTCCATTAATGTAACATCGTCTTGATCTTCTGCATTGTTTTCATACAGTTTATAAAAACCGGCTTTTGTTTTGGAATAATCTCTGTTCCAACGTACACTGATTCCAACCGCATCTGTCCCCCAATAAGCTAAACGATAACCCGTAGTTGTCATTTTATCAAAATAGGTTCTGTATGGATTGAATGGTGTATCATATAAACGTTGTAAACCAATGTTTATATACCAGTTATCCCATGGTATTAGTTCTAATTCAATATTTTGTGTTTGAATGTTTACCTGATCTGCAGATATTGCAGAACCTTTATTCCCACTTAATCCATATGCCTGATCGCCCCATGTCCAGTCAATTTCAAACGAAGCTCTTAGAATTGCTTTTCCGTTAAATAGTTTGGGTTGATAAATAAAAAAGGGCAAAATTCTTTGTTCAACATATAAGGCAGTTGAAGAATCGGAAGTTGTAGATGAGTTTTGACCAAATAATCTACCCACTAATTGTCCGTTAAATAAACTGCTTTCAGGATAGAAATTTGAGCTAACTCCTTGGGTTATAAAGAATGCTAAGAATTGAAATTCTTTATTGGCTTTTGCTGTATATGGTAAATCGTTTTCAAAGTAATTGATACTTGTTTTGGTGTTCTGATTTTCTACCGTTTCGTTATTCTGAGCAAATCCAGGAATCCAATTCATTAAAAATATTACAAGAATAAGTACTTGATATTTTTTCATGGTTTAGTTTGATTAATATGTTTGCTTATTAAAAGTAAAGTCGAATTTACTTGATTTAATTCGACTTTACAAAGTGTTTAACACATACAAGGTTTGGTTATTCTGTAATTCTTATGAATTTCTGAATATTAGTTTCTGCAAATTGTCCACCGTTTGAGCTTCCAAATCCATCTTCTGGAGTTGGAGGAGTGTTTTGTGTTCCTGATGTTTGAACAACTTCGTACCATAATACCTCCGGTGAAGTTTTAATTTCATAGATTCCTTCTGAAGTGGCAGCAAATGGTAATTCTTGAGTTAAAACAATTGTGTAGATTTCTCCAACATCAGATTTCTCTACTACATACGTTCCTGTGTAAATTAAGTCAGGAGTATCACTTGTGTTTCCTTCGTTAAACTGTTCTACTAGATAGGTTTGATCCTCATGAAATTCTGCATAAATAGAATCAACAGTAAAATAAGTTACTAAAAGTGGAGCCACATTGTCTCCTGATGAATACCAATTTCCTATAATTTCAACCTTTTGTTGAACATTACCTGCATCATCATCGTCGTCGCAAGCAACAAATGCAAGTGAAACTAATAATGCGAATGTGATAGCTAATAATTTTTTCATAATAATTGTGGTTTTAAGATTTATACTAATTTTTTATGCAATTAAGAAAACTAATGTTGTGTGTACAACTTTTATTAAAAAATGTGTGTATTGACTTTATGTGTGAAAATATATTAAATCATTAATAAGTAACAATAAATCAATTATATAAACGCAGTTTGTTGCGTGTTGACTGTTATCACTTTTATTATCCTATCCCCATTTGATAACATTAGCCCCCCAGGCATATCCAATTCCTGCTGCAATCATCGAAATTACGGTTCCTTCTTTTATAAGTCCTTTTTCTAAAGCTAAATGAAGCGATAAAATCTGGTCAATTTGACCAATGTGGCCATAGTTTTCAAGATATATACTTTGATCTTTGGTTAAACCCAATTCTTCAAGCATAAAATCATTCATAGAACGCTTAAAATGCAGTACAGCCAAGTAGCTTAATTCTTTTTTTGCTATTCCGGACTTTTCAAAGGCTTTATCGATACAGAAAAACCAATTTTTGAGAGAAACTTCATTCAAGCGATCTTTCATGTGTTTCTCGTCAAAAACTTTTAGTGATTTGTAAGCAATATCAGCATTTTCTTTGGTTATAGGTTTTTCAGTTCCACCAAATTCAACTCCGGCATCACGAGCAAGAGTTCCATCTGTCATAATGTGGCTGCCTAATAAAAGATTTTTTCCATAATTCTTTTTAAGAATAAGAGCTCCTGCTCCGGATGACAAATTAAACATAAACGAAACCGAATTGTCGCTAAAATCAATAAAATCGCCATTTCTATAACCACCAACAATCATTACCGTATTAATTTCTTCATCGGCAATCATCATATCTTTGGCAATTTTCATTGCAGCCACCGTTGTTCCGCATCGCTGCTGAATATCAATAGCCCATGCATTGATTGCTCCGATTTTTTCCTGAATATATATTCCTGAAGTTGTTAGTGGATATTCTTTCCACTCTTCGCCAATACATAAAATCAGATCAATTTCTTTAGGATCTATTCCTGTATTTTTCAATGCATCTAAGCCGGCTTTAACACCCATTTCCTGTGTTCCGTCATTTTTTCCGGGAACTGGTTTTTCAATAATGCCCAGTTTTTCAACAACAGCTTCTTCGGCCCAAATGCCATTTGTAGCTTCCGAAATTTCTTTGGCTGTCATTCTGCCTTCAGGAATATAAATCCCGGTTCCGACAATACCTACGTTAATATTAGTCATGATTAGAGATTTTAGTAAATAAACAAATTGCTTCCCACGGCTAATCCGGCACCAGATGCTACAAAAACGATCTTATCACCACGTTTAACTTTGTTTTCTTTTACCGCATGATGAAAAGCCATTGGAACACATCCTGATCCCGTATAACCGTATCGATCCATCACAAAACTTGTTTTTTCCAACGGTTGATCGATAGCAGCCATTACTTTTTTTATTACCGATCGATTAATTTGAGTAAATATAAAATGGTCGATTTCTTGAATATCTGTATTCGATTTTTGTAATAATTTCTCAATAACCATTGGCCATAAGCGAACATTTCGATCGCTAGGCAAAGCTTGGATATTTAATAATCCATAGGTTTCTTCTTTAAGAACTTTTTGGGTAACCGGATTTCGTGTTCCACCGGCATAAACTCCAACATAATCCCACTGTGTACCATCGGTTAAAAGCTGACCATTGATGTATTTTGATTGATCATCTTCTTTTCTTTCCAACACAAAAGCACCGGCACCATCGGCAAAAATTGAATATCCAAATGCGTCGCCCTTACGAATGTACGCAGGCATATTGTAAACACCGATTACCACAGCATATTTAATACTCTGATCGGTTGCCATCGTCCGGACTACATTATCAAGTGCAATTGCAAAACTGGCACAAGAAGCGCTTACATCAAAACTGGATGCCCATGATTCCTTTTTCTGAATTCTACCCTGCACTAACAGGGAAGTGGCAGGTGAAATAAATTCAGGTGTATCCGTAGCTACAACAAATAAATTAACATCATCAGGACTAATATTAGCATCATTGATTGCATTTAATGCAGCTTTGGTTGCAAAATCAGCAGTGGTTTCATCAATTCCACGTAAGTGAGCAACATGACGTTGTGCAATTCCTAAACCATGTTCGATTTTTTCTGCATCGAAATCAATATTAGCTAACTTTTTTAATTCTTCGTTATTTATTGGTTCCCCCGGAGCATAAACTCCTGTTCCGATTATTTTAGTTGGCAGCATATTTTTAAATTTCAAATTTCAAATTTCAAGTTTCAGGTTTCAGATTTCAAACATTGAGTATTATTTGGTATTTGTTACTATAAATAACCCATTTCCTGAGCTTTCTGTTTTAATTCTTCTCTAAAATCAGGGTGAGCAATATTGATTAAGGCTTGGGTTCTTTCTTTTATAGTTAATCCGGTTAAACGGGCAATTCCATGTTCAGTAACAATATAATCGGTATTGCTTCTATGCAGTGTAACTGCTGTGCCTTCTGGTAATGTTGGCACAATGGTCGAAATTTTACCATCTTTGGCTGTAGCTCTGCATGCTATAATTGATTTTCCTTTTCCGTCGAATCCTTCTATTGCACCAACTGCTGTATCGGTTTGTCCACCGGTTCCTGAATATTGATTAATTCCGATAGATTCGCTGGCAACCTGTCCGGTAAAATCAACCATGATACATGTGTTGATGGAGACCATTTTTGAATTTTTTCTTACCACACACGGATCATTCACATATTTACCACGCAAAAATTCAACGGTAGGATTATTATGCAACCACTTATAAAGTTTTTCAGATCCCATGGCAAATGTGCAAACGAATTTGTCTTTATGAAAAGCTTTTTTCTTGTTGGTGATAACTCCCATATTGTACAACTCCATCATGGAATCGACCATCATTTCGGTATGAACTCCCAAATCTTTTTTATCGCGTAAGGATAGTGCTGCTGCATTTGGTATTTCTCCTATTCCTAGTTGTATGGTAGATCCGTCTTCAACCAATTCTGCAATATTACTTCCAATTTTCATGGCTGTTTCATCAGGATTTGGTGATGGCAGCGTAGGCGGAGTTTGTGAAAACTCAACAAAATAATTTACATCCTTTACATGTACGTGCGTATCGCCAAAAGTTCTTGGTAACTGGTCATTTACTTCTAATACTACAATTTCTGCGGCATCAATAATATCTTTTTCGTAGGTTATCCCGAGTGATAATGACACAAACCCCTGATTGTCGGGTGGTGTGCATGTTCCAAAAAAGATATGGGGTTTTCGAACTTTTAAGCGATCGGTGGCCGAGCGATGTAGCATATTTGGAACATAGGTAACGGTACCTGTTCCTTCTTTTATTGCCTGGCGCGATCCGGGAGCATGAAACCAGCTGCATAACTCAAAATGGCCTTTCATCTCGTGTTTCATGTAAAAATCATAAGGTTTTAAAGTCAGAACGGAAAAAACCTTTACATTTTGAACCTGATCTTTTACCAAATGAAATTTCGACATACAACCCTGTGGTTCCGATGCACACTGAGCTACAATGACATCAGTATCGCTTTTGATAAATTGTACAGCTTCTTCAATCGGAATAATTTTATTCTTATAGATATCCTGAAAGTGATTCATAGTTTTCTTCGTTATTTTTTCTTTGTAAATTGATGTACAATAATTCCTGCAAGCGTTGAAATGATTATAGCAGAAGCAGAAGCAATAGCCGGATTTCGAACAGGACCTTCAAGGTATTTTGTAAAATGTCCAAAATCAGCACCATAGTTATTTACTAAAAATGGTAGCCCGTAATAAACAGTAAAATGAGTTATAAACGCAACAACTGAAGCAATTACAGGTGCTTTAATATTTACATTTTTAATAAATATACCAAAAACAATAGGAATAAAAGCTACTGAAAAGTAAGCGTACACTCCATTTTGCGCAAGAATTGCAACACTTAATTTCGGATACAATAACTGTTCTAATGATACCAAAAAAGATACAACTGCTAAAAATATAATGGCTAATTTATTTAGTGCGATATAAGCTTTGTCTGTTTTTATATATTTCCCAAAAATTGGTTTAATAATATCCGAAGTAATAGTAGTGGATAGAGACTGAATTAAACCTTCCAGTGTGGATAGGCCTGCACTTATTAATCCCAGAATAACAATTAGCCCAACAATTACCGATAATATTCCATTGGAAAATATTTTTACTACGTAGGCTGATATAATTCCATCCGTTTTTAGAATTTCCTGGCCATCTGTCATCTCAGGGAATGTTAATCGGGCATATAAACCCACAAATACAACCGAAAAGAAAATAACTTCCGCAATTACAGCTGCCGTTAAAAATCTGTTTACATCTTTTTCTTCCTTTAAAAAAAGGGATTTGGTAATGATGTGTGGCTGACATACTACTGCAGCCCCAACAATAATCTGAGCAAAAATTATTTCAAAGAAATCTCTGAAGAGTACACTTTGCGGATTGGTTGTTTGGGTTAATACCGGATCAATAGCAGCAAGTTTTTCGAAAAATCCATCAATCCCATCTTGAAAATATTCATACCCTGAAAATAGCAGAATAAAAGCCACCGCCAGCATTACGAAAGCCTGAATGGTATTGGTGTAAACCAGTGAGTTAGCTCCGCCAAACATCATGTATCCAAAAACAAAAACAATAATTACAGCTAAAACGATTATTTCGTTTGCATTTAAAGCTTTAGATAACACTTTGGTTAAAGCAACCAGAATTAATACAATAAAAGTGATTAATAAAAACGAAAGGAATCCCATGAATAGAGCATAGTATTTACTTTCGTATCTTTTTCCTATCCATTGTGCAAGAGTAACCGCTTTTAGTGTTTGCCCGTACTTGCGGAAACTTTTTGTTAAAACAATTAATGAAATGATGGTAGCTAAAGGGAAAAATATTCCAAAAGATAATACTCCACTAAACCCATATACAGCTATTAATCCCGGGTTAACTATAAAGGTTGCTGCACTAGTCATTGAAACCGCAAGCGATAAACCAACAAATGCAGGGGAGAAATTGATGTTTCCAACCGCATAGTCGTTTAGGCTTTTTGTTTTTAATGCCCCTCGAACAACAAAATAAATAATTAAAGCAGAATAGAAGATAATTAAAAACCACGTTCCGATGATTTGCTGAGTAGTTGCCATTTTATATTGTTTTAAAAAGGTAAAAGATAATGTAAAAAACAGGAATCTCAAAAATGAGAATTCCCGTTTTTACAATCTACTAAATTGTCATTCCACCATCAACGCTAATTACTGATCCGTTGATGTATGCTGCTTCGTCGCTGGCCAGGAATAAATAGGCTGAAGCAATTTCTTCAGGATTTCCCAGGCGTTGTAAAGGAACTTTTGCTTCCATTGCTTTAAGCACATCTTCTGGCATTTGGCGAACCATATCTGTTAATATAAAACCGGGAGCAACTGCATTTACCGTAATACTCTTACGCCCTAGCTCTTTTGCCCAGGTTTTTGTCATTCCTATTAAACCGGCTTTTGTTGCAACGTAGTTGGTTTGTCCGAAGTTACCATACAATGCAACTACCGATGAAGTGTTAATTATTCTGCCATATTTTCTGTCAACCATATGCTGACTAACATGTTTGGTGCAGTTAAAAACTCCGGTTAAATTAACGTCAATAACTTGTTGCCACTGTTCAATAGTCATTTTTTTAAGTGAAGAATCTCTTGTAATTCCTGCATTGTTCACAAGAATATCAATTTGTCCGTATGCATCCATCGCATCATTGGTAGCTTTCTCAACATCAGCAAATATAGCGGTGTTTACTTTGAAAAATTCAGCTTTTCCACCATTGTCTTTTATTTCTTTTGCTGTGGCTTCTCCTTTTTCTTCGTTCATATCCCAAATGATTACCACAGCACCTTCTTCTGCAAATTTAATGGCTCCGGCTTTACCAATACCATCTGCACCACCAGTTATAATAGCTATTTTATTTTCTAATCTTTTCATGATTTATTTTTTTTGAATTTTGTGATTTAATATTTTTCAACGATTAATGATGTCCCTTGTCCTCCGCCGATACATAATGTTGCCAGGCCTTTTTTTGCGTCTGTGCGTTTCATTTCATATAGCAAAGTAGTTAAAATTCTAGCTCCTGAAGCACCAATAGGATGCCCTAAAGCAATAGCACCACCATTTACGTTTACTTTGGCAGGATCTAAATTCAGGTCGCGGGCAACTGCAATGGATTGTGCAGCAAAAGCTTCGTTCGCTTCAATCAAATCAATATCACCAATTTCTAATTTTGCTTTAAGTAAGGCTGCTTTTGTGGCTGGTACCGGTCCGTAACCCATAATTTTTGGATCGAGTGCTGCGTTCGCATAAGAAACGATTTTAGCCATTGGCTTTAGCCCCAATTCATCGGCTTTTTCTTTTGACATAACGATGAGCATTGCTGCCCCGTCGTTAATACCCGAAGCATTGGCTGCTGTAACTGTTCCATCTTTTTTAAATGCAGGACGTAGTTTCGCTAACTTTTCAATGCTAAGCCCGGCCTTTGGGAATTCGTCTGTATCAAAAATAACAGGATCTCCCTTTCGCTGTGGGATTTCAACAGGAACAATTTCATCTTTAAATTTACCTTCTTTTATTGCTTTTTCTGTTTTTAACTGGCTGTTTAAGGCAAATTCATCCTGCTCTTCGCGGCTAATTTCCCATTGCTCTGCTATGTTTTCAGCAGTAATTCCCATGTGGTAATTATTAAAAGCATCGGTTAAGCCATCTTTAATCATGCTATCGACAACTTCCTGATTTCCCATTTTATAACCAAAGCGGGCTTTCTCAAGCAAATATGGAGCCGTAGACATACTTTCGGTTCCTCCTGCTAAAACAATATCAGCATCGCCAAGCATTATAAACTGAGCAGCCATACTAACGGCTCTTAGTCCGGAGCCACATAGTTTATTAATGGTCATTGCCGGGCTTGTTTCCGGAATTCCTGCATGGATAGATATTTGACGTGCAATGTTTTGACCTTCGCCTGCCGAAAGTATATTTCCTACAATGGTTTCATTAATATCAGCAGGATTGATACCAGCTCTTTTAATGGCTTCTTTTGCAGCAAAAACTCCAAGCTCAACGGCTGAGAAATTTGCTAGGCTTCCTCCAAAACTTCCGATTGCGGTTCTTGCAGCAGATATGATTACAACTTCTTTCATTTTTTTTATTTTTCAATTTGATTCAAAGGAAAAGAATTGTATGAAGAAGGTTTGTGTATTTATTTAAAAAATATGTATTGACTTTTTCTTTTTAAAGGTGTTGTACATTTTATAAAGTGTATAAAATCAGTAAAATAAATGTATATAGATGCGGGTGGACAAAATCAATTTGTTAAAATAAAAGTTTTTTGTATCTTCAATTTTTAAATTATAACCTAAAATTTAATTATGGAAAATAATCAATTAAATCAAAGCGAACAGAGTGATAATGTTCAACTATGTTTATCAAAAAGCAGCTTAAACAATTTAACAGTAATTAGAAAATGGACCATGTTTTTTGCAATTCTCGGATTTGTAGGCATCGGGCTTATGATTCTGGGTGGATTTA
>CAYVEW010000028.1:8071-33932 GCA_964450375.1 uncultured Bacteroidales bacterium | reverse complement strand
CTCCGTCCCGATAGTATCGGAATCGAAGCTTTTGGGGTGGATGATGGGGGTCGAACCCACGACCTCCGGAACCACAATCCGGCGCTCTAACCAACTGAGCTACAACCACCATTTTTCGGACTGCAAATATAACTAAGTATTTTTAAATTTTGCAATATTCATTTAAATATTTTTGAAAAAAATATGGTCAAAAAAACTAAAAAAAGTTAATTTGTTTTTTACTTCAATTGTTAAGCCGTATTTTTGACCACGATTCTTAATTCTTATTATAGTGTGATTAACTCAAATAAAAACGTTAATAGTGTTACAGGATTGCAAGTAATAAATATCCTACGATTTATTACTTTTTTAATTATATCCATTGTTTTTACAAAAATAGGATTGTCGAAAGAAGAAATCGGACTTTTTGAAGTTTCTCTTTTTATCGCCAGTGTTGCAAGCTTTTTTTGGGTTAATGGATTAATTCAGGCATTTTTGCCTTTATTCCGAAGCAGTAAAACCTTTGGAGAAAAAGAACAACTTGCCGGCACAAAATCTCCTGAGGTGTTTAATATCTACGTTATCTTAATGTTTTTTAGCCTGGTATTATTTTTATTTGGGCTTTCGATTAAAGGTAATTTTTCTGTGTTTGGATACAAAGGCGATGTGCCTCTTTTAAATGTGACCTTATGGTATTTTCTATTGAGTAGCCCTGCCAATTTGGTAGAGTATATTTACATGGTGCAGGAGAAAAATGGCAATACACTAAGCTATGGTTACATAACTTCTACTTTGCAGTTGATTGCTGCCATTGTTCCCGTAACCATGGGTTATGATATTATCTGGTCGTTAAGATGCCTTGTTTTGGTGTCTGTCATTAAAAACATCTGGTTGTTAACTCTGCTCTACAATTATGCCGAAGTAAAGTTTAGTTTTCCTTTTATTAAGGAGGTTTTGGTTTTTTCTGCCCCCATTGTTTTTAGTGTTATGGTGGGTGGGTCTGCACAATATATTGATGGGTTGGTTGTTACTACTCATTTTGGCGCTGATGGTTTTGCTATTTTCAGATACGGACAAAAAGAACTGCCTTTTGTGGTGATGATGGCTGTAGGATTACATTCAGCATTGTTGGTAGAGTTTTCACATAAGGATAAAATCAAAGAAACATTTGCTAAAATCAAAAAGAAATCATTGCGTATTATGCATGCCATGTATCCGTTATCGATTTTATTATTGGTATTTGCAAAACCATTATACAAATGGATGTTTAATCCCGAATTTACAAGAAGTTCCGATGTTTTTGTTATTTATTTACTGGCTATTGTAACCAGAATTTTATTCCCGCATACCATATTAATCGGTTTGAAAAAAACAAAAATCATTTTTATAACTTCGGTTTTTGAAGTAATTGCTAACGTGTTTTTGAGCTTGTGGTTGGTTAAGGATTATGGAGTGGTTGGGGTGGCCCTGGCTACCATAATTACATTCTTTATTTCAAAAGTGGGATTAATTGCATACAACTATTTTAAACTGAATATTAAACCTTCGGAGTATATTCCAATTACCTGGTATGCATTTTATAGCTTTGTTTTGGGACTTGTATTTGTTATTCTCGACCGTGGTATTATCGATTCCGATTTATTTTTCAAAAACTTTTGACAAAATAACAGCGAAGGAATAATTAACTGACATAAAGTACAGTTGTTCTGATTGGGCATAAAATTTGAAAATCATCTAAACAATTAAAAATATTTAAATTATGAATATAGGAAGAACATCAAATCCGGCATTGTCAAAAACAGCTTTTAATTCTCAAAGCTACACTTCATCTTATACCGAAACAATGACCCTGAATGGCACATTGAATAAATCTATGGCCATGCTATTGTTGGTTGTGGTAGGTGCAATTTATACCTGGAAAATGTTTTTTGGGGCTGCAAATAACGAAGCAGGCGCAGCTTTAGTTACACAGTGGATTTTCATCGGAGGAATCGGAGGGTTTGTTTTCTCTTTAATCACTATTTTCAAGAAAAGCTGGGCATACATCACTGCACCCATCTATGCAATTCTCGAAGGGTTATTTTTAGGAGCAATTTCGGCATTCTTCGAAGCAAGTTATCCGGGATTGGTTATGCAGGCAATTGCCTTAACATTTGGAACTTTACTGGTAATGCTGATTGCATACCGATCAGGAATTATCAAAGTTACTCAAAAATTCAGGGCAGGAATTATAGCTGCAACAGGTGCGGTTGTATTGGTTTATATCATTTCATTCATTTTCTCTCTGTTTGGGGCTAATAATCTAATAATTCATAGCAACGGAATTTTAGGAATTGGAATAAGCCTGGTTATTGTTGTGATTGCAGCATTAAACCTGGTTTTGGATTTTGATTTTATCGCAAAAGGATCACAAGCCGGACTACCTAAGTACATGGAATGGTATGCAGCCTTTGGTTTAATGTTAACACTGGTGTGGTTATACATCGAAATGTTACGATTGCTCTCAAAATTTGCGGGTAGAGATTAAAAATATACGACCATCTTTTTTAATACCTGGATTAAATTTCCGGGTATTTTTTTTACACCTGAATGATTAACTATAAAAATATCTATACATTTGAAGATGTTAAATAATAGATAATTTTACTTTATTAATTTATTGCTTTGTTCTATTTTTATGCCCCGTAAAGTAAATTAATATATTCGCTTATGAAATCACTGGAATCCTATTTTGAGCAGTTTCGAAAAAACATTGTGGGTATTGATTCATCATACGCATCAGCTTATGGCCAGCAAAAAATTATCTATGCCGATTGGATTGCCAGTGGACGTTTATATCATCCTATTGAACAGAAAATTCTAAATGAATTTGGTCCCTTTGTTGCAAATACACATACCGAAACCAGCGAAACGGGTACCTTGATGACACACAGTTATCATTATGCACAAAAACTCATTAAAAAATGTGTGAATGCCGGACCTAATGATGTGCTTATTCAAGCCGGATTTGGGATGACAGCTGTTGTTAATAAGCTACAGCGAATATTGGGTTTAAAAGGTTGTGGTGTGTTAAAACACAAAACGTGTTTAAAAGAAGTTGATCGTCCTGTTGTTTTTATATCACACATGGAGCATCACTCAAACCATACATCATGGTACGAAACAGTTTGTGATGTGGTTGTTGTAGAACCCGACGAAAACCTTTTGGTTGATCCGGAGAAATTGAAAGAACAACTGGAAAATTATAAAGACAGAAAACTAAAGATTGGCTCTTTTTCCGCAGCATCAAATGTTACAGGAGTAAAACCGGCGTATTATCAACTGGCAAAAGTAATGCACGAACATGGCGGTTTATGTTTTGTTGATTTTGCAGCTTCGGCTCCATATGTCGAAATAAATATGCATCCCGAAGATCCAATGGAAAAATTAGATGCGATATTTTTTTCACCCCATAAATTTCTGGGCGGACCGGGAACAGCAGGGATTCTGATTTTTGATTCGAGTTTATATAATTGCGATGTACCCGACAATCCGGGTGGAGGAACGGTAGACTGGACAAACCGTTGGGGCGAATACAAATACATTGATGATATTGAATTGCGCGAAGATGGAGGCACTCCCGGATTCTTGCAGGCTATTCGAACAGCATTAGCCTTTGAGTTAAAAAATCAGATGGGAATTGAAAATATTGAAAATCGCGAAAAAGAATTAATTCCAAGAGCATTTAAAGGATTAAGGGCAATCCAGGGCGTAAGGATATTGGCAGATAATGTAATGGATCGAATCGGAGCGCTGTCTTTTTATATCGAAGGTGTTCATTATAACCTGGTAGTAAAATTGCTTAGCGACAAATACGGAATACAGGTTCGTGGAGGATGTGCTTGTGCAGGAACCTATGGGCATTACTTACTCGACGTAAGTTACGATTACTCACACGAAATAACTCAATTAATAAATCATGGCGATTTATCTCAAAAGCCCGGATGGATTCGTTGGTCAATTCATCCAACCACATTAGATTCAGAGATTGATTATTTTGTTAATGCAGTAAAAGAAATTGCAAAAAATCATAAAATTTGGATAAATGATTATGCTTATAATAAAAAAACAAATGAGTTTATTCATCTTAAAATGCAGGGAAAATCAAACTATGATTTAAATAAATGGTTTTCGCTTAAATAATTAGTTAAAAAATAATGATTTAATTTTGTATTTTTAATAACTATATTTAATTTTGCAAGCCATTAAGTGTTATTTGAAGTAAATAAGAGAAGCAAAAATATAAAGGAGTTTAAAAATGAAACAGGGAATACATCCGGAAAATTATCGTTTAGTAGTTTTTAAAGACATGTCAAACGGTGAAATGATTTTAACAAGATCAACCGTAGCGTCTAGTGAAACTATTAAGTATGATGATGGAAATGAATATCCATTAGTGAAAGTTGAGATTTCAAATACTTCTCACCCTTTCTACACAGGTAAGATGAAGCTTGTTGATACAGCAGGACGTGTTGATAAGTATATGAATAAGTACAAAAAACATATGGATAAGAAAAATTAATTCTACTCTATATAAAAATTTAAAAGCTCCGTTTTTCGGAGCTTTTTTTATGTAAATTTGTAAGAAACACTAAAAGCTGCAACATGAACTATATTTTCTTCGAAAACAAATCATGGGATAATCTTTTACCATTAACATTTACACGCCCGGTGTCTGATATACGATCCGGTATACTAACGATTAAAGAAAAATGGGAAAAATTACTTCAGTCAAACATTTCAAACTTAACAAAGGATTATCTGGACGAAAAATTTCCGTTAAAAGTTGAATCTGAAAATATATTAATAGCAGCGAACCTGATTCCCGATTCGAATATAATTGACGCAATTGCAAAACTGAAAATGAACGAAGCGCTGGTTCACGAAGGGCATATATTATCGATAAAATTAGGAAAAACCGAAGTAAAAACATTTCAGTACGATGATTTAAGTACCTACAAACAAATAGAATATACATACGATATAATACAGATTAATTGGCCTTGGGATATATTCAGATTAAACGGAGAAAATATTCAGACAGATTTTGAATTGCTTACAAAAGGAAGAGAGTCAAAAGCGCTGAGCGATTCAAATAAGGTTCTAAATAATGAAAATATTTTTATTGAAGAGGGTGCTAAAATAGAGTTTGCTACGCTTAATGCATCAACCGGACCTATTTATATTGGTAAAGACACTGAAATTATGGAAGGCAGTGTTATTCGGGGGCCATTTGCATTGTGTGATCATTCAACAGTAAAGATGGCTGCTAAAATATATGGACCAACTACAGTGGGGCCTTACTCAAAAGTAGGTGGCGAATTAAACAATGCGGTTATACTTGGGTATTCGAACAAAGCTCACGATGGCTTTCTAGGAAATTCAGTAATTGGCGAATGGTGTAATCTTGGTGCAGATACCAATAACTCAAATCTGAAAAACAACTATGCAGAAGTGCGGTTATGGAACTATGAATCGCAGCGTTTTATTAAAACCGGATTACAGTTTTGTGGCTTAATCATGGGCGATCATTCAAAATGTGCCATTAATACCATGTTTAATACAGGTACAGTTGTTGGTGTTAATGCTAATATATTTGGCGAAGGTTTTCCAAGGAATTTTATTCCTTCTTTCTCGTGGGGAGGAGCTCATGGATTTACCGTATACGGAATAAGCAAAGCACTTGAAGTTGCAGAGAAGGTATTTGAGCGTCGGGGAAAAAGATTCGATGAGGTGGAGCAAAACATCTTAAAGTATGTTTTCGAGAAAACTTCAAGATACCGAATGTTCTAAATATTAAAAAAATCTGTCTTTCTTTTCGGCTAAATTGTTATTTGGCATAGTGATTGCCAATTAGTAAATCCTATATCTTTAATAGTAACAACTGACAATATGTCGTAAGTGGGAAGTTTTAAATAAGGAAAAATAAAGTATGAGTGATAAAAATAAAGACAGAACGAAATTTAAAAGTATATTTTTTGCAGCCGATGTTGATAACGAAGGAGACTTTATACCCTTAATATCAGACGATGAAGATGATGTTGACTTTAAGAAATCGGAATTGCCTAAGGAACTGCCAATTTTGCCATTGCGAAATACGGTTCTTTTTCCGGGTGTAATTATTCCAATCACGGTTGGAAGAGAAAAATCCATTAAGTTAATTCAGGAGGTAAACAGGGGTGATAAAATCATTGGTACTGTTGCTCAAAAAGATCCACGCATAAACGAGCCCGAAGAAGAAGATATCTACAGAACCGGAACCGTGGCACATATTTTAAAAGTACTGGAAATGCCCGATGGAAGCACTTCTGTTATTATTCAGGGACGACAGCGTTTTGAGATCATAGAGATGGTACAGGCAGAACCTTATCATAAAGCTTTTGTTAAACTGCTGAAAGATAAAAAACCAAACGATAAAACGCGCGAATTCGAAGCCATTGTGGGTTCGTTAAAGGATTTATCGCTTCGAATTATTAAGCTTTCCAGCAATATTCCGCCCGAAGCTTCATTTGCAGTAAAAAATATCGAGAACACAAAGTTCCTGGTTAATTTTATTTGTTCGAACAGTGATATTGAAATTGAAGAGAAACAAAAACTATTAAAAATATCGGATCTAAAAGAACGTTCGTTGCTTTTATTACAACATTTAACCAAGCAAATACAAATGCTTGAGTTAAAAAATGATATTCAGAGTAAAGTAAAAACGGATTTAGATCGTCAACAAAGAGAATATTTGTTGCATCAACAAATGAAAACCATTCAGGATGAGTTGGGTGGAAGCCCAATTGATCAGGAGATTGAAGATCTTAAAAAACGGGCAAAAAATAAAAAATGGAGTAAAGAAGTTGCCGAAACTTTTGCAAAAGAAGTTAATAAGATGAATCGGTTAAATCCGGCAACAGGCGAATATTCGGTGCAGTTAAATTACTTACAAACTTTATTAGACCTGCCCTGGAGCGAGTTTACCAAAGATAATTTTGACTTAAAAAGGGCTCAGCAGATTTTAGACGACGATCATTTTGGATTGGAAAAGGTAAAGGATAGAATACTGGAATATTTGGCCGTACTGAAATTAAAAGGAGATTTAAAATCGCCCATTCTGTGTTTATACGGGCCTCCTGGTGTTGGAAAAACATCTTTGGGTAAATCAATAGCAAAAGCACTCGACAGAAAATATGTAAGAATGTCGTTGGGTGGATTGCATGATGAATCTGAAATCCGTGGACACCGAAAAACCTATATAGGTGCAATGCCCGGGCGAATTATTCAGAATATCAAAAAAGCAAAATCATCGAATCCGGTTTTTATTTTAGATGAAATAGATAAAGTGGGACGCGATGTTCATGGCGACCCTGCTTCTGCTTTACTGGAAGTGCTGGATCCGGAGCAAAACAATGCTTTTCACGATAATTATCTGGAGTTGGAATATGATTTATCGAATGTAATGTTTGTTGCAACAGCCAATACACTTTCAACCATAAGTCCTGCTTTGCGCGACCGAATGGAGATGATTGATGTGAGTGGATACATCGTTGAAGAAAAGGTAGAGATTGCAAAAAGGCATTTGATTCCTAAGCAGCTCGATGCACATGGCGTAGATAAATCAATGGTTAGCTTTAGCAATAAAGTGATTGATTATATTGTCGAAAATCATACACGGGAGTCGGGAGTTAGAACATTAGATAAAACCCTGGCTAAGATTGCCCGAAATCTGGCAAGAAAAGTTGCTTTGGAAGAAGAGTTTAATAAAAAACTTACCATCGATGATATAAAAGAAATTTTAGGGCCGCCGGAATTTACCAAAGACAGATATCAGGGTAATGATTTTGCCGGAGTGGTTACAGGTTTGGCATGGACCGCAGTTGGTGGCGAAATTTTATTTATCGAAAGCAGTTTAAGTAAGGGTAAAGGAAAATTAACCTTAACCGGTAATTTAGGTGAGGTAATGAAGGAGAGTGCGGTAATTGCATTGGAATATATTAAATCGCATGCGCAGGATCTGGATATCGACGGGGATGCATTTGAAAACTGGAACATTCACATTCACGTTCCGGAAGGTGCAATTCCGAAAGATGGACCATCTGCAGGTATTACCATGGCAACATCATTAGCGTCATTGTTTACACAGCGCAAAGTAAAGCGTAAAGTGGCTATGACAGGCGAGATTACCCTGCGTGGTAAAGTTTTGCCTGTGGGAGGTATAAAAGAAAAAATACTGGCTGCAAAACGGGCTAATATTACAGACATCATTTTGTCAGAAGAAAACAGGAAGGATATTGGTAAAATTAAAGATATTTATATCAAAGGACTGAATTTCCATTTTGTTAATGAAATTATCGAAGTTTTGGATATTGCACTATTAAAAGAAAAAGTGAAGAAGCCGCTTAAAATATCATAATATTAGATGTTAGTTAATTTAAGAAAGTCCGAAAGTTTATTTGTTTCGGACTTTTTTTTTAATTGACAATCAGCATAAATTATGTAAATTTATATTTTGAAATATTCAATTGTAATTAATCATTTATAAATCTAAAATCAAATGAAAATGGGAGCAGGTATTTTCTGGGGAATCTTATTAATTCTTATAGGCTTAGGAATTGTTATTCGCGTTGTTTTCAACATCGATTTCCCATTAATCAAATTTATTATTGCCTTCTTATTTATTTTTATTGGAATAAAAATACTGTTTGGCAATTTCGGAAGCTGGCGTGGAAAAGTTGATGAGAACACTACCATATTCAGCGAAAGCAGGATTAATGGCCAAAACGAATCGTATAAAGAATACAATGTTATATTTGGCAGTTCGGTTATTGACCTTCGGGATATCGACTTAACGGATGGATCGAAGGAAATAAAAGTGAATACCATTTTTGGGGGAACTGAGATTAAAATTAACGAAAAAACACCTGTCAGGATTAAAGCAGATGCAGCTTTTGCATCAGCAGAAATGCCGCGTGGAAATTCGGCAGTTTTTGGAACTTCCAGATACGAGAGTGAAAACTTCAGGAGCGATACCAATTATTTATACATAAAAGCAGATGTTGTATTTGGAAGCATCGAAGTAAAGGCTTACTAAACAATATAATAAAGCATAAAAAAGCTGTCTTGGATTATTCTAAGACAGCTTTTTTGTATGGTTGCGATTTTATTCTCTGATATAATCAACGGCCTTTTTAATTGCATCTTTAGCCACTTTTAAACTTTCTTCGAAACTGTTTTTAATAGATTCAAGATTCTCGTTTTGCGACTCTTTAAATTCATTGATCTTTATTTCCAAATGGCTTTTGTGTTCTTTCAGATTTTCAATTTGTTCTTTAATCTTTTCTTTTAGATCTTCATTAGCCGTTTTAGCTTTTTCTTCCAGCTCATCAATCTTTTCATTTACTTCGTGAAGCCAGCTTTCCGATTTTTCCATAAAATCCTGTTTGTCGGCGTTAATGGTTTCTAAAAAATTTTCAAATTCAGAAACCAATAATTCCCAGCGGTCTTTCCCGGCCGATTTTAATTCGTTAAACTTTTGATCCAACTGTTCTCTCTGGTTTCGTAGCGATTGGATTTCCTTTTCCAGATCACTTATTCCGCTTTTTGCACTGAGCTTAGCTTCCATGGCTTTAGCTTCTAGCTTATATATTTTGGATTTTAGTTGATTAACGATTATTTCAGCTCTAATTTCATAGTCGTTTCTTTCTTTCATAGTCTTGTTCATTTTAAATTTTAATAATTATTTTGAACTTATACTATAATAAAAAAAAGTGAGAATAACAAGAAAAGAGCAATAAATATAGGATATTCCGTTTGTAAACTATAAAAGATGAATAGCTATAAAATATTCTGATTTATTCAAACAATTGTTTTAAGTTTGTTAAATCATTCAAACATCCATATTATGGAAAAAATAGCAGTTTTCCCTGGATCATTCGATCCATTTACCGTTGGGCACGAATCAATCGTAAACCGGGCACAGGTATTATTCGATAAAATATACATTGCCATAGGATACAATGCACAAAAAGATGCCTGTTTTTCGTTGGAAGAAAGAAAAGATTTTATTGGCCAGGTTTTTGGCGATAATCCTGGAATTGAGATTGTTCATTTTGAAGGATTAACCATTGATTTATGCAAAAAGTTGGGCGCCGGCTATATTCTCCGGGGATTAAGAACCGCAGCTGATTTTGAGTACGAGCGAGCTATTGCACAGGTAAATAAGGCAATGTATTCAGGTATAGAAACCGTATTTTTATTAACCATGCCAGAACACACTCCGGTTAATTCATCAATTGTGCGCGATATCCTTCGTCATGGTGGCGATGCAAGCAAGTTTATACCCACAAAAATTAATATAAAAAGATTAAAAGATAAGATATGAGGTATCCTTTGCGGGTCGTTTTATTATTGTTTATACTGATATCGACATCAGTTGGTGCTGAAAACGTTCAACTATCGGGTAGTGCTCCCGAATTTGCTAATCAGGAGCTGGTTTTTAAAACATTCACAGATCAAATAACTTATACCGAAGTTATACTTGCCAAATGCCCTGTTGATTCTGCAGGTAATTTTGCCTGCTCATTATCCATTGATCAAACCAGATACGTTTTTCTGCGGTTAGGGGCATATGAAGCTTTTCTCTTTATCGAACCGGGGAAAGAATATGAAATTATCCTTCCCGAACGCAAAGATAAAACAATGGCTGATGAGCTGAATCCATACTTTGAGCCCATTCAATATCATCTTGGAATTATAAACACCCACGAGAAGGAATTAAATTACCAGCTAGCCTTTTTCGACGAAATTTATGCGTTAATGCTAAATAATAGTTTGCATTTAACATACAATAAGCTTAAAAAGCATAATGCAAACACCGGAACAACAAAAGTAGATACCGTTTATTCTGATAAAACCTATTCCAGAATTGTAGATAATAGTGCTTATTTAATTTCACAAAATTTTAAGGAGATTGATATTGATCGCGAAATAGAAAAAGCAGATTCCATATTTGCTGATGTGGACATTAAATTCTTTAACGATTTTAAAAAATACAAATACGCCCAATACAGGCATTTGTCAAATCAGGAGATGATGAAAAGTATTTCGAATTCGTATTATCAGAACAACGAAATTCTTTACCATAACCCTGCTTATATGAGTTTATTTAATCTGGTATATAAAGATTACTTTCAGTATTTTGGCCGTACAGAAAAAGGGGGAAAAATATATCAGGATATTAATAAACAGGAAAGTTATTCAGCATTAAACAATACCCTGCAACAGGATTCTATCCTGGCAAATGACACTTTACGTGAGTTGGTTATATTAAAATGCCTATACGATGAGTTCTATAAGGATAAATTTTCACGGAAAGCCATGCTAAAGATATTGGATTCGCTTTCATTGTCAACCCAAAATCCGGAGCACCTGCTAATTGCAAAAAATATTCGTAATAAAGTAACAAAATTGCTGACAGGATATGAACCCCCGCAATTTCAACTATTCGATAAGGATAGTAATCTGGTTTCGTTGAACGACTTTAAAGGCAAATATGTTTACCTGGGCTTTTGTACTACTGTAAGTTATGCTTGTATAAAGGAGTTCGAAATGCTTCGCAGTTTATACGAAAGGCATCAGAAAAATTTTGAGATTGTAGTTATATGCATGGATGAGAACCTGCCCCAAATGAAACATTTTGTTGAACGTAAAAGGTTCCCATATACTTTTTTGCATTACGGAAATCAGGTGGAAGTTTTTAAAGACTACGATATAAGGGCATTCCCCACCTATTATTTTATAAATAAGCAAGGCAAATTAAGCTTATCACCAGCTGCCAGCCCTGACGAAAATGTGGAATTGCAGATATTTAAAGTAATGCGTGCAAATGGCGATCTATAGATCTTTATTTTTCAATACTTCAGTTATTGAAGGAAATGTATTTTCGTAAACTTTAGTAAGCTGATTTTCAGGTAACCAAACGGCATCTGTTATCTCTTCTTCAGTTTGCGGAACCAAGGGCGCATTGCCATTATAAATCATTTTATACCAGTATGTTTTCTTTAATATGCTATTATTGTTTAACTCGTAGGTATGGTAGGTTGCTCCCAGCGAATTTAAAATTTCAATATCCTGTATTCCGCATTCTTCTTCTACTTCGCGTAAAGCTCCAATTTCAGGACTTTCTTTATCTTCTAGTTTTCCTTTTGGCAAATCCCATTTATCTCTGCGATAAATAAAGAGCATTTCATTTTTAGTATTTAACACAAGCCCGCCACCTGCTTTAATGATTTTATGTAGTTTTTTGAATTTTTTAAATGCTTTTTTCGGATTCTCATTAATTACCACAAGGGTTTCATGATCGGCATTTTTTTTAAATAAACCGATCGCTTTTTTTAACTTCTTTTTATTCTGAAAATTATGAACAGTATAGCTGTCAATATTCTTAATATGCTCAACCCGATCTGTAAATAAAACTGTTCGTTGATTGTAAAAAACTTTATACATTTGCGATATGGAAAATTTAGAGAAAAAAATAGCTCAATCTTTATTGCAAATTAAGGCAATAAAGTTACAACCTGCAAATCATTTTACATGGGCATCGGGATGGAAATCGCCCATATATTGCGATAACCGAAAAACCTTATCATATCCCGAAATCAGAGATCTGTTAAAACAATCTTTTGCAAAATTAATTGAACAAAAATACGGTAAGCCTGAGTTTATTGCGGGTGTAGCCACAGGGGCAATTGCCATTGGTGCTTTGGTGGCCGATTTTATGGGTGTTCCTTTTATCTATGTTCGTCCAAAACCCAAAGAGCATGGCCTGGGTAACATGATCGAAGGTGAAGTGCCAAAAGGTAAAAAAGTAATTGTTATTGAAGATTTAATTTCTACCGGTAAAAGCAGCCTGAAAGCTGTTGAAGCTCTGCGCGAAGCCAATGTTGAAGTGTTGGGGATGTTAGCAATTTTTACGTATGAATTTCAAACCGCCAAAGATAATTTTAAAGATGCCAACGTGGAGTTAACCACTTTAAGCAATTATAGTGCATTAATTCAACAAGCATTAAATTCAGGATACATTGAGCAATCAGATCTGGAAACATTGAAACAGTGGAGAATTGATCCCGGGAATTGGGGAAATAAATAGAAAGGAAAAAATGAGCAAATACACTAGCAAAATAGGAAAAATTAACCAGGCGGACGAGTTGATATATACTTTTTTAACCGATTTTAATAATTTAAAAGTACTTGTTCCGGCCGATAAAGTAACGGATTTTGAAGCAACCGAAGACACCTGCAGGTTCAAAATTGAAGGAGTTGGACAGGCAGGATTAAAAATTATCGAGAAAGAACCTTTCAAGTTAATTAAAATTACTAGCGATGGAAAATCGCCATTTAGTTTTTTCTTCTGGATTCAGTTAAAACCAGTCGAAAACCAAGAAAATACAACGGCTATTCGTTTAACCATTGATGCAAACCTGAATCCTATGATGAAAATGATGGTAGGAAAACATTTGCAAAAAGGAATTGATGCCATTGTTGACCAAATGGTGGTATTTTTTAATGAGAAAGTAAAATCCGAATAAAAAACGATAAACAGAAAAATCTAATTCTCCATAACGAATTCGATTTCTTTAAGATCGAATTCTTTTTTTTCTCCATCCGGGCAAGTTACCTGTAAATGTCCAAATTGATTAACTCCGGTTATTTTCCCCTGAAAAATAGTGTTGCCGGATTTGTAAGTACTTAATTTACCAAAGCGGTATAAACATTTTAGGTAATCTTTATCAACAGACTTGGTTTTCCCTGTTTTTAACTTTTCGTAAAAAAACTGAATGTTATTTCTGAGTTTTATTATTTCTTGCTGTAAGGAATAGTTCTTACCAGTTATCTGTTTTAGGGAAACCGGATTAGGAGCATCACTCAGGAATTTTTCCTGATTAACATTCAGTCCGATACCAATAATGCTGTGTTCAATTACCGAACCTTTCAGCGAGTTCTCAATCAGTATTCCTGCAAGCTTTTGATCTTTATAATAAATATCGTTAGGCCATTTAATTGTAATGTTATTCGATTTGGTATGGCAGTAATTTAATATACCTAACGAAACTGCTTTGGAGAGCATAAATTGGTCTTCAATTTTTAAAAAATTAGGATAAACCACCAGGCTTAATAATATATTTTTTCCCTTTTCGCCTTCCCAGGTATTTCTATCCAAACCTTTCCCTAATGTCTGGTACAACGAACAAATAATTGAGCCTTCGGGTAAAATGTGTTTTTTTAAATAACTATTTGTGTAATTATTTGTTGAATCAACGGTGTTTAACTGAATAATATGTTGCCAGTTTTCCATAGATTATTTTTAATCAAATTTAAAACTAAATCTGACAAGTTGTAAAATTAATCTGTCAGAATATTTTATAATAGATGTATATTTACCAGAGTGTGACAAAATTGCCGTTTTAACCTGATGTTGTTGTATATATTGTAAAGGGAATGATTTTTGACACCACAAGTGTTTAAATCAAAAAATTAATTCCGGTTGCTATCGGCATTTTGTTATAAAAATAAATGGTAAATAATTACCTTTGTCAAAAATTCAGAATTTAATGGTTAAACGAAAAACGAAAAACGTAGATAACACAAAAGAACTTGTAAGTGCTATTGTTGAAGGCTTGCATAAGAAAAAGGGAAGCGAAGTGGTTAGCCTGGATTTAACCCAGCTGGAAAATGCGGTTTGTAAGTATTTTGTTATATGTCATGCCGATTCCGACCGACAGGTTGAAGCTTTAGCCGATTCGGTGTTAGAAACGGTTCGTGAAGAAACAGGTGAAAAAGCCTGGCACAAGGAAGGGCTTGAACACGCAACCTGGGTGCTACTGGATTATGCTGATGTGGTAGTACATATCTTTCAGAAGAATTACAGAGATTTATATAAGTTAGAAGAGCTATGGGCTGATGCAAAATTAACCCGGCACGAAGATGTTAAAAATACAGAAAGTTAATTATAATGGCAGAAGAAAAACAATATAATAAGGATACTAAAGGATCTAAAAACACTAAGAATCCAAATAATTCTAATAGTACAGATCCTAACAAACCAAAACCTAAATTTAATATTTATTGGGTTTATGGTATTATTGCAGTGGTTTTTATTGGACTACAATTTTTAAGTGTTTCGCCAAAACCTACTGAAATTAGTATGCAGGATTTTGAGCGTAATATGCTTAAAACTGGCGATGTAGCAAAGATCGTAGTTGTAAATAAAGAACGCGCAAATATTTATATAAAAGAAGATCGTTTAAGCGATCCAAGATATAAGGATTTATTTGATAATACATTTGCCCGTGTTTCGGAAGAAGGGCCACACTTTTTCTTTACCATTGGCTCGATGGAATATTTCGAGAAATGGTTAAGCGAAGCTCAGGATAACTATTTGCAAGGTGAATACATAGAGGTAAGTTACAAAACACAACCAAACTATTTACGCGATATTGTTGGGTGGTTATTGCCGATCTTTATCATATTAGCTATCTGGCTATTTATATTCCGAAGAATGTCGCGTGGCGCAGGTGGTCCTGGTGGGGGGAACATTTTTAGTGTTGGCAAATCGAAAGCGCAACTATTCGATAAAGAAAGTAATATAAAAGTTGACTTTTCGGATGTAGCAGGCTTAGAAGAAGCAAAAATTGAAGTACGCGAAATTGTAGATTTCTTAAAATTACCAAAAAAATATACCGATTTGGGTGGTAAAATACCAAAAGGTGTTTTGCTCGTAGGCCCTCCCGGCACAGGAAAAACTTTACTGGCAAAAGCTGTAGCCGGCGAAGCCAATGTTCCATTTTTTAGCATGTCGGGTTCCGATTTTGTAGAAATGTTCGTTGGGGTTGGCGCATCGCGTGTTCGCGATTTGTTTAAACAGGCAAAAGAAAAAGCTCCATGTATCATTTTTATTGATGAGATTGATGCTATTGGTCGTGCCCGCGGTCGTAATCCGAACTTTGGATCTAACGATGAACGGGAAAATACATTAAACCAGTTGTTAACCGAAATGGATGGGTTTGGTAATAATTCGGGTGTTATCCTTATGGCCGCTACTAATCGTGCTGACATTCTGGATAAAGCTTTGATGCGTGCAGGCCGTTTCGATCGACAAATACACCTGGAGCTACCAGATATTAATGAGCGAAAAGAAATTTTTAATGTTCACTTAAAACCGATTAAGCTCGAAACGAATTTAGATATTGATTTTCTGGCTAAGCAAACTCCCGGATTTTCGGGTGCCGATATCGCCAATGTATGTAACGAATCGGCATTAATAGCAGCCCGTAAAGAGAAAAAAGTGGTTGAGCGACAGGATTTTCTGGATGCTGTGGATCGAATTGTAGGCGGATTGGAACGTAAAACCAAAATCATTACAAAGGAAGAAAAGAAAACCATTGCTTATCACGAAGCGGGGCATGCTACAGTAAGCTGGTTGTTAGAGCATGCACATCCTTTGGTTAAAGTAACGATTATTCCTAGAGGCCGGGCATTAGGTGCCGCATGGTATTTACCCGAAGAAAGACAAATTACAACTCGCGATCAACTGCTCGATGAGATGTGTGCAGCTCTGGGTGGCCGTGTAGCTGAAGAACTGATGTTTGGAAAAATATCTACCGGTGCTATGAACGACCTGGAAAAAATCACCAAACAGGCTTATGCTATGATTGCCTATTTCGGAATGAGCAATAAAGTTGGGCATGTTAGTTTCTACGATTCTACCGGCCAGTCGGATATGGCATTTACAAAACCATATAGCGAAAAAACCGCTGAATTAATTGATCAGGAAGTTAAGGATTTAATCGAAACAGCTTATAAGAGATCGTTTGAACTGTTAAAAAAGTATAAGGAAGGACTCACTCAGTTAGCTGATATTTTACTGGAAAAGGAAGTTATTTTTACGGAAGATCTGGAGCGAATTTTTGGTAAACGACCTTGGAAGACGCTTCACGAAAGAGAAGAAGAAATGAAAAAGGAGTTGGTGGAAAAACGAAAACTTGAAGAAGAGAAAGAATCAAAAAAAGCTGATGATAACAATTCTGATGAAATAGATAAAACAGCGTCGGATAAATCAGAAAATATTGACTCTGAAAAGAAAGAATAAAATATTCAATGCAATAAATAAAATAAAAATTGAGTGATTTAGTTCAACGTACTTTAACTGGAATTATCTTTTTAGTTATTGTAATAGGTGCAATCGTTTTTAACGAGTTTAGTTTTTTAATCTTATTTGAGTTAATTGTAATCGGAGCCATGTACGAATTTTATACATTGGCTGAAAAAAAACAGTTTAATCCACAAAAGATTTACGGAATAATAATTGGGGCAATGGTTTTTGCCGCCAATTATTTTTTTATAAGGCATCAACTGAGTGCCGAATATTTACTTGTTTTTATACCCATAATAATAAGCGTATTTCTAATTGAATTATACCGCGATTCGGAGCATGTGTTTGTGAATATCGGATTTACTTTGCTTGGAGTTATCTACATTGCTATTCCCTTGTCGTTTGCCAATTACATTGTTTTTTATAGCATCGAATATAACTATTCATTATTGTTAGGATTCTTTGTTTTAATGTGGTCGTTTGATACATTAGCTTATGTTTTTGGAGTTTCGTTTGGTAAACACAGGCTGTTCGAACGAGTTTCACCTAAAAAATCGTGGGAAGGATTCATAGGAGGATTAGTAACGAATGTCGGAATGGCTTATTTAATCTCCTTCATCTTTAAAGATTTTACTTTTATTCAATGGGCAGGTTTATCGATTTTAGTATCTGTTTTTGGCACTTTTGGCGATTTGGTGGAATCATCATTTAAAAGAAATATCGACGAGAAAGATTCGGGTAGTTTATTGCCTGGACATGGTGGTGTGCTTGATCGATTTGATGCGGTACTGTTCACTTTACCATTATTTTATGTATATTTGCATCTAGTATTTTAATTGCATTTAAGCCATGACAATTCACAAAGAAGGCAGATCAATCGTAATCCGATTGTTTATTATTTTACTGATAATTAATGTGTTGATTTACTTTTTAGCTCAAAATCAACTCATAAGCCGCATCCTTGCTGTACCTTCTGTATTACTTTTTCTTTTTGTAATACGATTTTTCAGAAAACCCAAGCGATTGGTATTAACTGATGATGATACAATTTATGCACCTGCAGATGGCACTGTATTAGTGATTGAAGAAACCGAAGAAACGGAATATTTTAAAGATAAAAGAATCCAGGTTTCTATATTCATGTCGGTTTGGAACGTGCACATTAACTGGTATCCAATATCGGGTATTATAAAATACTTTAAGTACCATCCCGGAAAATTTTTAGTAGCACGCTTACCAAAATCTTCAACTGAAAACGAGCGCACCAGCTTCGTAATCGAAGATCAAAAAAAGAGAGAGATATTGGTTCGCCAGATAGCTGGAATTATAGCACGAAGAATTATTTCGTATGCAAAAGAAGGTAATGCTGCTAAACAAAACCACGAGGTTGGATTTATCCGCTTTGGTTCACGTGTTGATGTATTTCTGCCATTGGATGCAGAAATAAAAGTTAAATTGGGCGATAAAACAAAAGGAACTCAAACTGTTATTGCAAAATTATAAATACGTGAAATAAATTCATTTGGTATGAGAATATTAATCTTATCTCTAGTAATTACACTATTCACAGGCTTCCAACAGGATCAGATTCCTGAAACAGTTCACAAGATCGCTAAAAGAGGAAATAAAGTACATCTGCAATCGCACGACGAGAATGCAGTTGTTCATGTAAAAAATGCAATCGAATCATGGGGTTACTGGAATGTAACAGAAAATGTAAAGGATGCCGATTTTATTTTAAAATTTTATTTGCGTTTCGAAGGCGCAGGCGTATGTATTGTAAATGCTACTTTTGTGCATCCTAAAACAAATAAAGTTTTGTATTCTACACGCGAAGTTACATCGGTAAAGTCGGCCAAAGGCTTCGATTTTAACACAAAGCGTTCAGCTATGCGGCAAATTGTAGAACAGGTTTTTAAACAGAACTTTTTATAAGAATTAGAATAAAAAATTAAGCTGCTTTCTGAGCAGCTTTTTTTAATCAAAATAATTATCAATATTAATTCTTCGAAGTTTATTCCGTTTAAATATAAAGGTATATTTAGTTCCTTCGCCAATCAACTCTAAACGATCGTTTTGGAAATCCAGTTGATTCGTAAAACGACTCTTGAATTCATCCTTCTTCATACCAACATGAATGTCATTTACGAACTTAATGCGTCGGTTTTCTACTTTTCCTGCAATTAAGAATTCTTTTCCCAAATGTGTTCTGATAAAGAATATCTCCGATTTCCGATAACGAAACTGATAGATGGTATCTGCAATTTCGGGATAATGTTTGTTTCTGTTCAGATATTTTTTAAGCTTAAACCGCACATTGGTTTTGGTTTTAAAATTCTCAATGGTTTCTTTAAATCCCAGCGGGACTTCAAGAAATTCTTCCTGGCTGAGTGCTTTATGCTTATCTTGAGCAAAGTTGCTAAGAGAAATTGCCGAGAATAGAATAAAAATAAGGAGATGGTTTTTCATCGCATTCGCTTTGAAGCTAAAATACGAAAAAACAACTACAAAAAGAATAAAGCTACACCACCAACTGCTATAATGGAACCAATAACTTCTTTCAACGTAATTTTTTCTTTAAAGAAAATAATGGCTGGCGGAATAATTAAAACCGGAACAATGGCCATAATGGTTGATGCAATTCCGGTTGTGGTATATTTTACCGATAAAAGCGAAAACGACACGCCTAAAAACGGGCCAAAAAACGCTCCAATACTCAATCGGGTCATTGCTTGTTTATCCTTTATGGCAGAAAAAACTTTTTTCCATCTTTTTAAAATAAAAAACAATATGGCAAAACCAACAAAACCTGTAATAACTCTAATTTGTGTTGCAGCAAAAGGGTCGAAATCCTGCATGCCATATTTACTTAAAACGAGTCCGCTTCCTTGTCCAACTGCTCCGCCAAATGCCAGCAAAATGCCAACAATAGGATAGTTTAATTTCATTTTTTTTCTGGTTTTACCTTCTGTTTTGATATTCGATTTACGATCGATTACCACTAACATAATTCCGGTAATGGTTAAAACCATGCCCAGCATATTCTGTCGCGTGAGTGTTTCGCCCATTATTAGCCATCCCATAAATGCTGTGATTGGTGGAGTTAGCGACATAATTAGCATTGAAATTCGTGATCCGATCACTACATAAGCTTCAAATAATAATAAATCTCCAATCACAAACCCTATAAAACCGGAAAGCGATAACCATATCCAGTTGTGTGCAGTAGCACCTAGCGGTATAAACGACCCACGTGTTATCTGGCTGTAAATGCCAATAAACACAAAAGCTAAAAATAAACGTATTAAATTGGTAGATAGCGAACCCACTTTTTTACCAGCCGATTCGAATGCAATGGCTGTAATTGTCCAAAATACAGCTGTTAGCAAGGCTGCATATTCTCCTAAATGTGATTGAAACATATTTTTATCCCCACTATGATAAAGCCATAATATTATTTTATTATCGCCAAAAATAACTTATTTTAGTTCAGAATTTTTATAAGATATTGCATTAGATATAAAGAATCACTTAAAGTTTAATAATGAATAAAAATTTAAGGTATCTTTTTATAGTACTGGGTATTGTAATTGTTGGCTTTGTGCTATGGTATTTTAAGTCAATTGTTGCATATGTATTAATATCAGCGGTTCTGGCTCTAATTGGCCGACCTGCTGTTGAGTTTTTAAAAAGAATTCGCTACAAAAGACTTCGAATACCGAATGCTCTTTCAGCCTTGTTGACCTTAGTTTTACTTTGGGCTTTACTTTTACTCTTTTTTAGAGTTTTTATTCCTTTAATTGCTAATCAGGCAAGTGAACTTTCAAGCATTAACCCCGAAGTAGTTATTAAAAACCTGGAAGGCCCGATTGATTATATCGAAAACCTGATCGATAAGTACAATTTAAACTCAGATGAACACAAATCACTCGACAATTATTTAACCGATAAATTCGTGTCTATTGTAAATATATCTATGCTTTCCGGGTTTTTCGGATCTTTGGCTGGTTTATTAGGAAATATATTCATTGCCGCATTCTCCATATCATTTATTACATTTTTCTTTTTAAAGGATCCGGGTTTATTGTATAATGCAATTTTAATATTGATTCCGGATAAATATCAGGAGCAAACAAAACATATTCTGGCGTCCATAAAAAAGTTATTAACAAGATATTTTATTGGGATTCTGGTTCAGATTACCGGAATAATAACCTTGGTTTCTATCGGTTTAACCATAATCGGAATTGCTTTTTCCGATGCCTTACTTATTGGTTTAGTGGTTGGTTTAATGAATATTATTCCGTATTTGGGCCCTATTATTGGAGCATGTTTGGGATTAATTTTAGGGCTTGCTACGCATCTTTATTTGCCTTTTTATTCCGAACTATTGCCATTGTTGGGTTACATGACCATTGTTTTTATCATTGTTCAGGTTGTTGATAATGTTTTTTTTCAACCGGTAATTTATTCCAGTAGTGTAAATGCGCACCCCATGGAAATTTTTCTGGTGATTATGATGGCTGCCAGTTTATTCGGGATTACAGGCATGATTTTGGCCATTCCGAGCTACACCATTTTAAGAGTTATAGCCAAAGAATTCTTTAACAATTTAAAAGTGGTTAAAAAATTAACCGAGAAAATTTAAAATAATAAAAGGGTATTTTATATATTTACGTGATTAAACCTTAATGAATGCGAAAAAAGAGCTTACTATTCTATTTAACATTTTTATTACTGGCAGGTAGTGTGTTTGCACAAACTCCGATAGATACTGTTACCTTCCGTTTTATTCCTGATGCTTCCACATTTAAGGTTAGATGTATGGCACAAAAGATTATTGGAACTGATACCACTGATTTTGAAATAGCAGATACAGTTGGTGCAGCTTACACATTTGACTGGGGAGGAACAAAAGAACCAAATAAAGATGGATTGTTTTTTGCCACTTACGAATTTACAGATACAGGAAACTATAATTTTACTTTATCTGTTGTGGAGCAATCTACAGCTAAAACATTTACCGAAGCAAAAACACTGCGAGTAAGAGATTTTATCTCCATCCCGAATGTATTTACTCCAAACGAAGATGGTGTAAACGATTTATTTATTGTGCGTTCAAATGGAATTGATGAACTCGAGATGATTATATTCTCTAAAACAGGAACCAAAGTTTTTGAACAGAAAGCACCAATCATTGTATGGGATGGCCGAAATGCAAGTGGATCAAGAGTAAGTCAGGGGCTTTATTACTACATCTTAAAAACTCCTGCGGCTGAAGCGCAAAAGGGATTTGTGTATGTTATATACGATCCGGGCGATTTATAATGCTTACTAAAATTATCTCCATTACCGTCTTATAAATAGCTAATTATTAAACTATACTAAGCTTCTTTTTAAAATAATAGTAATTTAGGAAATCTGCACTTTATTACCGCTTTTATATTTTTCTTATATTTGAATGGCTATTCTGAGTACTATGAAAAAGAAAAATATATTTATTCGTATTTTCCAGTTTTATTATCAGGGTTTTAAAAGTATGACTTTAGGTAAACAGCTATGGATAATCATCTTTATTAAGCTTTTTATCATGTTTGTAATTTTAAAGCTCTTCTTTTTTAGAAATTTCTTAAATGAGAAATTTGATAGTGATCAGGAAAAAGCGGATTACGTAATTGAGCAATTAACTAAACCTAAAAATACAACGAATGATTGAACATCTCGACACCGCACTGGTCAACTGGTCCAGGGCGCAGTTTGCTTTAACTGCCATGTACCACTGGCTATTTGTTCCTTTAACACTAGGAATAACGTTCATTATTGCCTTTATGGAAACCATTTATGTAAAAACCGGTGATCCGGAATGGAAAAAAGCAACCAAGTTTTGGATGACCTTATTCGGGATAAACTTTGCCATTGGAGTGGCAACAGGAATTATTCTTGAGTTTGAGTTCGGTACCAACTGGTCGAATTACTCGTGGTTTGTGGGCGATATTTTTGGAGCGCCATTGGCAATTGAAGGTATAATGGCATTCTTTCTTGAGTCTACCTTTATTGCTGTAATGTTTTTTGGCTGGAATAAAGTTAGCAAAAAATTCCACCTTGTCTCAACCTGGTTGGTAGCCATCGGATCTAACTTATCAGCATTATGGATTCTGGTTGCAAATGGTTGGATGCAATTTCCTACCGGAATGCAATTTAATCCCGAAACAGCTCGAAATGAAATGATGAATTTTTGGGATGTATTTTTATCTCCGGTTGCTATTAATAAATTCTTACATACCATTACTTCGGCATATGTACTTGCATCAATATTTGTAATAGGGGTTAGTGCCTGGTTTCTGTTAAAAGGACGCGAAAAGCTTTTAGCAAAAAGAAGTATTATCATAGCTTCCGTTTTTGGGTTTTTAAGTAGTGTTTTTTTGATATATACAGGCGATGGCTCAGCTTATCAGGTAGCACAAAAGCAACCTATGAAATTAGCAGCCATGGAAGGATTATATGCCGGTTCGACGGGTGCAGGGTTAATTATAGCTGGCGTGCCAACTCCTGGAAAAGAGTATGATGACAACCAGGATGAGTTTGTTTTTAAATTTGAGATTCCAAAATTACTTTCATTCCTGGGTTATCGCGATACAGAAGCATTTGTTCCGGGAGTAAAAGATTTGGTAGAAGGAGGGTATGAATATACCGACGAAGATGGAAATAAACATAAGGCTATTTCGGCAGAAGAGAAGATTGAAAAGGGCAAAACTGCAATTGCAGCATTATCAGATTTTAAAAAGGCGAAAGAAGATGGTAATGAGTTATTAATGGAATCATCATTAAAAGTATTCCGGGAAAATTTCAAATATTTTGGTTATGGATTTTTAAACGATCCTAAAAGTATTATTCCTAATGTTCCCATTACCTTTTACAGTTTCCATATCATGGTAGGCTTAGGGTTTTATTTTCTGTTGTTATTTGCTATCATGTTGTTATTAATTTTCCGGGGAAAACTTGAAAATAAACCCTGGTTGCTTCGTCTGGCCATATTTACAATACCATTAGCTTACATTGCTTCCATGTCGGGGTGGATTGTTGCAGAAGTTGGTAGGCAGCCATGGACCATTCAGGATTTATTACCAACTGTAGCTTCGGTTTCGCAGATTGATGCCAGTGCAGTTCAAATAACATTTTTCTTATTTACTGTAATATTTACGGCATTGCTTATTGCTGAAATAAAAATTATGGTAAAGCAAATTAAAATAGGACCTAAAGAAGGAGGACATTAATATGTTTGAAACATTATCGCATTTAGTATTACAGCAATATTGGTGGATTATTATTTCGCTGTTGGGGGCAATCCTGGTTTTTCTTCTTTTTGTTCAAGGAGGACAAACGCTGATATATACGTTAGGCAAAACAGAGAATGAACGTAAAATGATCGTGAACTCATTGGGACGTAAGTGGGAATTTACATTTACTACCCTTGTTACTTTTGGAGGTGCATTTTTTGCTTCATTTCCTTTGTTTTATTCAACCAGTTTTGGCGGAGCATATTGGGTTTGGATGATTATTTTATTTGCTTTTATTATACAGGCCGTATCGTACGAGTTCCGATCAAAACCAAATAATTTTCTGGGAGCTAAAACCTTTGAAGCATTCTTATTCATAAACGGAGCCGTAGGTACCATTTTTTTAGGAACTGTTGTTGCTACTTTATTTACCGGTTCGGAGTTTTCGCTTAACCAAATGAATTTTTCAAAGTGGGAAGGTGCAGCTAATGGATTAGAGCTTGTATTAAATTTTCATAACTTATCATTAGGTTTTGCTGTATTCTTTTTAGCAAGAGTTTTGGGAATACTTTATTTCCAAAATAGCATTGACGACGAAGGAATTGCAGCCAAATGCAAAAAACAATTAATCTATAACGCAGTGCCATTTGTTGTCTTCTTTTTAATTTTTACAATTTGGTTATTATTTATTGATGGATTTGCATATGATCCGGTTACAAAACAGGTTTCGTACGAACCATATAAATACTTGCATAATTTCCTACAAATGCCTGTGGTATTGATAATATTCTTGATTGGGGTTGTATTGGTTTTGTTTGGAATCGGTAAATCAGTTCTAAAATCAACCGATGATGGTATATGGTATTCCGGAGCAGGTACAATTCTTACTGTATTTGCTTTGTTTTTAATTGCCGGATTTAATAATACAGCATTTTATCCATCAACATACAATTTACAGAATTCTCTAACAATAGAAAATGCATCATCGAGTAAATACACTTTAACTGCCATGAGCTATGTTTCGTTAATGGTGCCATTTGTTATTGCTTATATTTGGTTTGCATGGAAATCAATTAATAACAAAAAGATGAATGCAGAAGAAATGAACGAAGATATTCACATTTATTAAATTATCATTATGACTTATTTAACAGAAATAATATGGTTAGTTATTTGGCCTGTTTTGATTTGGGTCAGCTATAAGCTTTCGGTTTTTGCCATCAAAAAATACGAAAAGAAATAAGTAATAGACCAAAAGTCTTAATATTTATTAGGATAATAATTCATTAACTATAGGCCTGTTTAGTTTAAACTTTACAGGTCTTGTTATATACATAGGTAAAATGCTTATTGTTATTTTGTTAAAACACAGAAATGGCTAACAATGAATAAAAGTAAATTATCTACAATTTGTGTTAAATATACTAAACAA
>CAYVEW010000028.1:0-7971 GCA_964450375.1 uncultured Bacteroidales bacterium | reverse complement strand
GCTAACAATGAATAAAAGTAAATTATCTACAATTTGTGTTAAATATACTAAACAATAATGTACATTTGTAAAGATTTATTAAATACACTTAATAAAATGAATCGACGACGAGAAAAGTATCATCAGCAAATACAACCATATCTAAACAAACAACTGATTAAAGCCATTACAGGGCAACGAAGAGTTGGTAAAAGTTATTTTTTAAAACAGATAATGGATGATTTGCATCAAAAGTTTCCCGAATGCCAAATCATTTTTATTGATAAGGAAAAGTATGAGTTTGATTTTATCACTGATTACCACAAACTCTTAGCCTATATAAAGAAGGAAAGTAAGGATAAAATGAACTATGTGTTCATTGATGAGGTACAGGAAATTCAGGGATTCGAAAAAGCACTGCGTAGTTTATTATCAGAGGGCATTTATGATATTTATTGTACAGGCAGTAATTCTTCTGTTTTCGCAGGAGAACTTGCAACTTATTTAAGTGGAAGACAAATCGAAATCAGAATACACAGCTTATCTTTTGTTGAGTTTATTGAGTTTCATCAATTACCCAATACATCGGAAAGTTTAACTTTATACCTGAAATATGGTGGTTTGCCTTATTTGATTAATTTGCCACTTGATGATGAAATTATTTTTGACTATTTAAAAAATATCTATGCAACGATTCTATTTCGCGATGTAATTAGCCGCCATGAGATAAGAGATATACCATTTCTTGAGAATATTATGCAGTATTTGGCTGACAATACCGGGAATATTACCTCTGCTAATAAAATTGCTGATTATATGAAATCGCAAAAAAACAGTAAGTCGGTTCCGGCAATCATTAATTATATAGATTATATTAAACAAGCATATTTTATTAAAGGAGTTAGAAGGCAGGAGATTCAAGGGAAGAAGATCTTTGAAAGTGGCGAGAAGTTTTATTTTACTGATTTGGGCCTTCGTAATTCAATTGGTGGATATAAGCCCGATGATATTGGAAAAATTATTGAAAATGTTGTTTGTAATCACTTACAATATTTGGGTTATTCCATTCATGTCGGGAAAAATGCTCAAAAAGAAATTGATTTTATTGCAAAAAAAAATAATGAGTATGTTTATATTCAGGTGGCATACTTGCTTGCAAATGAAAAAGTAATAGAACGTGAGTTTGGAAATTTGAAACAAATTCCGGATAATTATCCCAAATATGTAATCACAATGGATGAATTTCCGATTACGGCTACTTATGAGGGAATTAAGCACCTTACATTATTAGATTTTCTAAATCTGAATGATCTATAATTATTTAATAAGATGACTAAACTAAAAAGCATATCAAAAATTAGTAAATGGTATAAAGGATTAGATGAACCATTAATCATTGCAGGCCCGTGCAGTGCCGAATCAGAAGATCAGGTAATGACCACTGCCAGGGAAATAGCAGCAGGAGGAAAAGCGAAGGTATATCGTGCCGGTATCTGGAAACCCAGAACCCGCCCCGGAAACTTCGAGGGTGTTGGCGAGAAAGGTTTGAAATGGCTTAGCAATGTAAAAAAGGAAACCGGTTTATACACTGCCATTGAAGTTGCAAATCCTGAGCACATCGATTTGGCTGTAAAGTATGGAATTGATATACTTTGGATTGGTGCCAGAACAACATCTAATCCATTTTCTATTCAAGAACTTGCAGATCATTTAAAAGGATATGATAAACCGGTTTTGGTAAAAAACCCTATTAATCCGGATGTGAATTTATGGGTAGGAGCATTAGAGCGCTTTCACAAAGCCGGCATTAATAAGCTGGCTGCTATTCATCGTGGGTTTTATCCATTCGAAGCAACTACGTTGCGTAATATTCCGAAATGGGAAGTTCCCATCGAATTAAAAAGTATGTGTCATGATTTACCCATAATTTGCGACCCAAGCCATATTGCCGGCGACACAGAATATATTCCCGAGATAGCGCAAAAGGCCCTTGATTTAAATATGGCAGGATTAATGATCGAAACACATCACAACCCATTGGTTGCTTTGAGTGATATGAACCAGCAATTAACACCAAGGCAATTAAATGATCTTTTAGGGAAATTAATTTACCGGCATTCGAATAATCTGGATGCTGATTTTGCAAGTATCCTGGAAACACTCCGAAATCAGATTGATTCGATCGATCAGCAAATGTTGGAACTTCTATCGCAACGGATGAAAGTGGTTGAAGAAATAGGAAAATATAAAAGCAAAAATGAAGTTACTATTCTTCAGTTACGACGTTGGGAGAAAATTATCTCTACACGTGTTAAACTTGGCAAAAAACTTGGGCTTACAGAAGATTTTGTAAAAAAATTACTTCAGTTGGTTCATAAGGAATCAATCCAAAAACAAACTGAAGTAATGAATAAATTATCTCTTAAGAAATAAAAGATCTATAATTAATTATTTTACTTCTTTTAATGTATAATCGAAGCCTTCCATAATTGGATTCGATAATATTTTATTACAAGCTTCGTTTACTCTTTCCATAGCAATTTCTTTTGTTTTTGCTTCAATCTCGAGCGTAATATGTTTACCGATTCGTACATTGGACACTTCAGTAAAACCAATATTTTTCATGCTATGTGTTACTGCTTTTCCTTGAGGGTCTAATAGGGCTTTTAAGGGCATTACATTAATTTCGGCGATAAATTTCATTTTTTTATGTATTAATCGAATTTGTAAATCCAGTTATTAATTGCTGATAATAAAATATATAATAAGATAATTGCCGGTATGGCAACCGTTTGCAATAATATGAATAATATTATTGATAACACCACAAATATATAACGAATTTTATTTCCGCTCCAAGCTAAATTTTTGACTTTTAACGAAAACATTGGGAACTCTGCAATTAGCAATGTCGAGAATAAAATGGATAAAACAGATAGAACGTATTTATTATACAAAGTAGCGTTAATGTATTCTTCATTTACCAGAATCGAAACTAAGTATAGCGACACAAAAAATAATGCATTTGCTGGAGTCGGAATGCCAATAAAACGATCAGTTTGCCGTTCGTCCACATTAAATTTTGCTAAACGGATTCCAGAAAATATAGCGATTAAAAAGGGGATTAATAAAAAGATAATCTCATTGAAAACTAAATCTTCCAAAGGGGGCAAATGGACTGTTTGATACAATGCAACCTTCATCATATGAAAAACAATAAAGGAAGGAGCAACACCAAAACTCACAATATCGGCAAGCGAATCGAGCTCTTTTCCAATTGCCGAGTAAGCATTTAACAGGCGTGCCGACATGCCATCGAAGAAATCAAATAGCGCTGCGATAAAAATCATGTAAACAGCATAAAGCAAATAACCTTCGAATGCCAATGCAATGGAAATACAGCCCGATAGTAAATTTAATGAGGTAATTGTGTTGGGAATGTATTTTTTTATGTTGATTTGCATAAGTATTTTTGTAAGTTGATTAACAATATTTATCACAAAAATAAGTTAAAAAAGATAGTTTGATAAATTTTTTATCAATTACTAATTACAACATCTTTGTTTTGTAGTTGTATCATCGAAATAAACTGATTCATGAGGCAAGCATTTGTTATCCTTTTTATTCTATTCGTTGCGAAGGTATGTTATGCACAAACAACAAAATATAGCAACGAATTTTTATCCATTGGTGTAGGAGCCAGGTCGCTTGCTATGGCCAATGCAAGTGTTGCCAATACTGCCGATGTTACTTCGGGTTACTGGAATCCGGCCGGATTATCATTAATGCAAACCGATTTTGATGCGGCCTTAATGCATGCCGAGTATTTTGCAGGAATTGCTAAATACGATTACCTGGCAGGAGCAATGGCTTTAGATACCAATAGCTACCTGGGGGCCACTATTATTCGTTTTGGTGTTGATGATATTCCGAATACCACCGATTTAATTGATAAGGATGGAAACATTGATTACGACCGCATTACAAAATTTTCAGCTGCTGATTATGCCTTTATGTTAAGCTATGCACGTAAAGCAAATATTCCGGATTTATACTATGGAGCTAATGTTAAAGTAATTTACCGAAACATTGGCGAATTTGCTTCGGCCTGGGGCTTTGGACTGGATGCCGGAGTGCAATACCGGCCCGGTAAATGGAAATTCGGAGCTCTGGCGCGAGATATAACATCTACATTTAATGCCTGGAGTTTTAACGAAGAAGAATTGATTGTGGAAGTTCAGGATTCGGTTTGGAATTTTGCTCCTGAAAATTCACTTGAGCTAACCTTACCTAAGCTAATACTGGGAGTTGCCCGCGATTTCCCTATCTATAAAAAGTTTATGGCAATGGCTGAGATTAATCTGGATTTTACCTTTGATGGTAAGCGACATGTATTGATTGAAGGAGATCCTGTAAGTATTGATCCACATGTTGGAATTGAAATTAATTACGATCAAATAGCTTTTGTGCGGTTTGGAGTTGGAAATTTCCAGCGGGTACCCGACTTTGATAACCAGGAAAACCTTACGCTGCAACCGAACTTCGGCATAGGAATTCAATTTAAAGGTGTATCCATTGATTATGCTTTAACGGATATAGGTGATAATTCAATTGCATTATATTCAAATGTTTTCTCAATTAGATACTCGTTTGACAAGCGATCCGACTAAAATCTTTGTAAAAAATACTTACATTTGTTTTATACAATTCTTTTTAAAATTTATTTTAAACCAGAATTGTTAATACCGATGTAATTTCAAAAAAATATATGAGATCAGGATGATGAAAATAAAATATGATTTGAAATACCGTCGGTATTAAATTAAATAAACAATTATGACGATTGCAGTTGATTTTGATGGAACTATTGTGGATCATGAATATCCCAGAATTGGGAAACCCAAGCTTTTTGCTTTTGAAACATTAAAAGCATTGCAGGATCGGGGCGATCAGTTAATATTATGGACCTATCGTGCTGGAAAGGAACTGGACGAAGCTGTTGAATTCTGCCTTAGCAATGGAATTGAGTTTTATGCTGTAAATAAGAATTATCCTGAAGAAGTATATGATGAAACTATGAGCCGCAAAATAATTGCTGATATTTATATTGACGACAGGAATGTTGGCGGATTCCCCGGGTGGAGTAAAATCTGGCAGATCTTAAACCCGGATGAGTTTAACGATGATGTAAAAAAACAATTAAGTAATATCCCAAAAGCTAAAAAATCATTTTGGGAAAGGATAAAAATTTTTTAAGAAATGCCACAAAGTCAACAAGAAATAAAGAATCACAAAGAGTACAGATCTATTAGTAAGGAATTGGAAGATATGTAATTTAATCTTCGTGTTAAACTTAGTTTCTTATGGCCTTAGTGGCTAAAAATAAATCATCACTATGAAATTAAACTTTTTAAGAAATGCCACAAAGTAAGCAAGAGATTAAGAATCACAAAGTTTTTAAACCAATTAGCAGTGATTTAGAAGATATTGGAAAAAAGATTGTTGATGCAGCTTATTCGGTTCATTCTAAACTAGGCCCAGGATTATTAGAAAAAGTTTATGAAATATGTTTTTGTCATGAGCTGAATAAAAGAGGACTTAATTATAAAAGACAGGTGGATATTCCTATTGTTTACGATCACCTTAAATTTGAAGAAGGTTTAAGGCTTGATGTATTAGTTGAAGACCAGATAATTTGTGAATTAAAAGCATTAGAAAATGTTAATCCTGTTTGGGAAGCACAAATTCTTAGTCATCTTAAATTAACAGATAATAGATTAGGATATTTAATTAACTTTAACGTTCCATTAATAAAACAAGGAATTAGAAGATATGTAATCTAATCTTTGTGTTTAACTTTTTGTCTTAATGCCTTAGTGGCAAAAACACACTATGAGTTTGAGATTAATTTTTTTAAGAAATGCCACAAAGTCAACAAGAAATAAAGAATCACAAAGAGTACAGATCTATTAGTAAGGAATTGGAAGATATGTAATTTAATCTTCGTGTTAAACTTAGTTTCTTATGGCCTTAGTGGCTAAAAATAAATCATCACTATGAAATTATTAAAAATCGGATTTGCAATTGTTTTAATTACCTTATTCTCTTGTTCAAATCGAAGTAAAAAAGAACAAGTAACTACAAATCAAAATGAAAATGTAACAAAAAGAGTTTCTGTGCTAAATGTAAACTCTCCTAAAACGGGCGATATATTTACTATTGGCGATAAGATAGAAATAGACATTGCATTAAAAGATGTAGATGTTAGTATTGACTCTTTAATGGTTGATTCGGATAATAAAAAATGGAGTCTTAGCGTAAATGATTTAAAATATACCTGGCAAACCGATCATTTAAAAGTGGGAGATAACTATTTGAGAATTTCTGCTTATTCCGAAGGAAATAAGGTAGATAGCTATAATTTGAAACTTCGGTTTAAATCAGATATTATTCCCGAATTATATCAATGCAAAATTATTAAAACGTATACGCACGATCAAACAGCATACACTCAGGGACTGGTTTACGAAAATGGTATTCTGTACGAAGGTACGGGGCAACATGGAAAATCGGTATTAAAGAAAATTGATTTTGAGTCGGGCAAGCTCATTGCCGAACTGAGTATCCCTGAAGAATATTTTGGCGAAGGAGTTACCATTTTTGGCGATAAGATTATTCAGTTAACCTGGACATCGCGAAAAGGATTTGTGTACGATAAAAACAGTTTTCAACTGGTAAATACCTTAACATATCACACGCAAGGCTGGGGATTAACAAACGATGGAGAAAAATTGATAATGAGCGATGGATCAGAAACCATTCATTTTTTAGATCCGGTTTATTTTAACACATTCGGAAAAATTGAAGTGTACGATCAGAACGGTCCTGTAAAAAGCTTAAATGAACTGGAATATTTTAATGGTTTGGTTTATGCAAATGTGTATCAGGAAAAAGAGATTATTGCTTTTGACCTGAAAACCGGAAAAGTTATAAAGCGCATCGATTGCAGCAATGTTGTTCCGAAAGGATTTGAAAATGATATAGATAATGTTTTAAACGGAATAGCTTACGACCAGGAAAATAACAGGATATTTATTACCGGTAAGCGCTGGCCCAGTTTGTTTGAAGTTGAATTTGCAAAAAGATAAATAGTGAAAATGAAAGGATAGGTTTTGGAGTTTCCAAACCTTATCGTTAAAAATTATAAAAATAAAACCATATTTAAAATTGATTATGGAAAACAAACAGGACTTAAAACTGGCAGTAATAATTGACGCCGACAACGTGCCTTTCGATAATGTGAAAGGCATGATGGAAGAGATAGCAAAATATGGTGTGCCAACATTCAAGAGAATTTATGGCGATTGGACTAAACCGAATTTAGCAGGTTGGAAAAATGTATTGTTAGAAAATGCTATTACACCAGTTCAGCAATATGGTTATACGAAGGGTAAAAACTCAACTGACTCTGCTATGATAATCGATGCAATGGATATTTTATATACGGGCAAGGTGGACGGATTCTGTATTGTGTCAAGCGACAGTGATTTTACCAAGCTTGCAACCAGGCTCAGAGAGTCGGGTATGAAGGTGTTCGGATTTGGAGAAAAGAAAACCCCGCGACCATTTATTGTTGCCTGTGATAAATTCATTTACCTGGAAATTTTAAAAGAATTTTCTTCAACCGCTTCACCGGATAGTGAAAAACCAAAAAGTTCAAAACAAGAAACGGTGCAACAAATGAATACCGAGATTGTAAAAATAATTTCTACGACCGTAAATGATATTGCAGACGAAGATGGATGGGCATTTTTAGGAGATGTTGGCAATCTGTTAATTAAGAAGAAACCTGATTTTGACCCCAGAAATTATGGATTTGATAAACTAACACCAATGATTAAATCATTGAAAAATCATTTTGAAATTGATGAACGAGTTACCGAAAGAGCATCCATAAAGCTTGTTTATATCAAAACAAAAAAGAAATAATTC
>CAYVEW010000027.1:9272-34208 GCA_964450375.1 uncultured Bacteroidales bacterium | reverse complement strand
AAGGTGCAGCGCACCGAATATCCTTAAATAAATGTAATTCATAATCCAATTTTCAAATGATATTTTAGCAAAAAAACAGACATGCCTTAACTCAAAAACTCTGGAAAAATGAACTAGGAATATATATTACGGTGCTCTGCACCTTACTTGTGTTCTCTGAAATCAATTCTATAAATACTTCGGTGCTCTGCACCTGTTGGGTTAAATAATTTTTGAATGCTATAAATGTTACGAAGATATTTTTAATCCACCCTAATGTTAAACTGATCTTTTATAAGTACAAAACCAGTTAAGTAACCGTTTTGATGTATTAATCATCGAATAATAATCCCTAAGTTATCAGATAATTACAACGTTTATTCTTTCAGCATTTCAATAACATTTTCCAGTTTTCCATCTACGGGAGCAGGCTTAAGTCCTAATATATTGCATATCAAAGGATACAAATCAATATTATTGATTGCATGGTGTTTATATCCACTTTTAAATGCAGGCCCATAGGCATAGAATATCGCATGCATATCGGTATTTGCATTATCGAAACCATGAGCTCCACCCGAATACGAAATTCGGTTTGATGATTTCCAGATACTCCAGGAGCTATCTGCAAGAACTAGAAAATCTTTTATTCGCTCACTTGATCCAAAATTGAGTCGTTCGGGTATCTCATTCTTTTTCCAAACCGAAATATGCTGTTGTGAAGATAAGATATGAAATATAGTATCGTAATATTCATCTTTAGCATCAATGGAATAGACGGGATTACCACCATCGATATGCCAACACCAGTCTTTTTCAATTAAATCATATAAATAAACTGATTTTTCTTTACTTATTTGGCCCATACCATGATCAGAAGTATAAATAACATTGATCTGACCGGCAAAAGGTAAATCTGCAATTTTTTGATTAAATACACCAATTAAGCTATCCAGATATTCGACTGTTTGAATCATTTCCGGATGATCAGGGCCCACATCGTGCCCTTTACTATCGGGTTCTTCCATATACCACATAATCAGCTGTGGCCGATTTTCTTCGGGCAGTTTTAGCCAGTCGATCACGCCATCTAATCGCTTTTCGAAAGGAACGGAGCCATTGTATGTATGATAATTTGACGGAAATATATTATCGTGCGGAGCTTCCGAACCAACCCAAAAATAAGATGCACTTTTTACACCTTGTTTTTCGGCCGTAACCCAAATGGGTTCTCCAAAATAAAAATCAGGATCGGTTACCGCTTCATTATTTCCTATCGAATAATAACGATCCAAATCGGGAGCATAGAATTTATTGAATATGATACCATGATTATTCGGATGCAATCCGGTAGCCATAGAATAATGGTTCGGAAAGGTTTTGGTTGGAAAACAGGGAATACTTGCCTGGGCTTTTACCCCAATGGTTTCGATATAATCCAGGTTTGGGGTATTCGCTTTTTCGGGGTAATCCCATCGGAAACCATCCATGGAAAGCATGATAACATATGTTTTGTTTGACTGATCCTTTCGTTCGGATTTTGAATTAAACTTGCAAGACCACAATAAGAGTAATCCACAAACGATGAGTATACTTTTAATTTTCATTTTAACTTGGTTTGTATTGAGTTATAACAAAGATACGAGAATAAATGAAATGAAAAAAGGGAGCACAAAGCTCCCTTTCATGATAAATTATATTTCTAATCGTTTATTCTATTGCATTGTTATCTATAGGTCCGTCTATCAACTCAAACTGAGGAGGAGTTCCTTCTGATGAACATCTGTAATGAACTGTATAATTACCTCTCGAATAATCGTTATTATACGTATCATATGTGATAAAATAATCAACTGGAATGCCTACAATGTCAGGAACAGCATTTGGATACTTACTTTGTAACATAAATACAATACCTTCTTGAACTCTTTCATCTATTAATGCCATTGCTTCTTCCTCTGTTAAAGAACTATAAGTATCCGGATCATTTTTTATTCGTTCAGATACTCTTAGATCAAAGTTTCCATAATATCCGCTTGCGCCAGTGTAGAAATCTGCTGTTCCATACGAATCTATAAGATCAGCACTAATATTAGCCTTAACATAATCTACAATTACCTGATAATCACCAGCTGTCATCGCTAATCGGATTGTTGGATCAAAGATCCATCCTGTTCCAATATGTACATACTGCTCAGTCTTTTCTTCAAGAGTAGTAACAGGTGACCATACTCCAGATTCATATTCATAATCTTCAACTATAATTACAGTCTTTGATCCATTATAATACTTATATGAAACCATAACTACTTCACCAACTGGATAATCATCAGCTTCGTTTTCCAATAAAATTGGTAAATAATCATAAGGAGAATCGTCTTCAGAGAAATTATTATATTTACCAGGAGTTCCCATGGCATCATAATCTTCAGCTTGAAGAACTCTAATGTCGTTAGATCTTGTCCATTCAGAACCATCGTATTCAAAATAATACTCTGCTTTTTTATAAGATTCTCTTAAACCTTTAACTACAACATTATCTATTCTATATGTTGTAGTTTCACTTGCTGTTCCGTTTCCTGTATATCTGAATGCAACATATATTGTTTTGTTTCCATATGAAGTTAAGTCTAACTCCCCAGCATTCGCCAGGTCACTCATAGTTTCAGCAGGAATATTAAAGTTTAATGTTACATCATCCCAAGTTGCACTTGGAAAATCTTCACCATCAAAATCTTCTGATATATAAACTTTTAGTCCCTCATGGGTAAAATATCTAGCTTGTACATCAAAAGTAAGCACTCTGTCATAAATATATCTTTCGTCTAAATCAATTGCTTTAATGATCCAAGCTGTATCTGCACCTGTAGATTGATATGAACTAACTTCTGCAAATATGTTTCCGCTGTAATCATTTGCTTTCCACACTTTTGTTCCGGCCTGTGATATATTTATCCACCCATATTTATTTATTGAATCCACATCATTTACAAAATCCTGAAAATCTTGACTATATATTTCCATATCCATTGGTGGAGCAACACCAGCTTCTGTTTCAGAAAATCGGTAGGCGGTATAAACCATGTCACCTTCTTCGGCTTCTTTGTAAGCAGAATCAAGAACTTGAGTTATGTTATCTTCAACATTAGCTGAAGGGAAAAATATTCCATGTGTTGACACATCGCCACCAATTAGATCGTAATCATCTTCACCTAATTCATATTTTAGTGCGCTTGCAAATGGCATTTGGTGTTCTAGGTTGATAGCATCATAATCGTAAGTTACCATAGCAACAGAACCTTCATTAAGCGCAGGAAATTTATCAGCTAAAAACTCTCCTAAAACCGATACTGGTTCAAAAACCGGATTAAATGATAAATTTGATTCTATCATGGATGCGTAAGCTTCTTCAGTACTATTTGTCGCAAGCTCTAATGCCATCTTACTTGCAGCTTTATAGTCTTCGGCTGTAAAAGTATATTCAATACTTTCGTTGTATTTACCTTTTAGATCATCTAACTCGTTGTATAAATCTTCATTTGGCTCACATGCCGAAAGAACTACAATGAGTAGTAATAATATATTTAATAATTTTCTCATAATTGTTCAATTTATTATTTGTTAAAAATTAACTTTTAAACTAAGTGACATAGTACGCCCGAATCCATAATACACTAAAGCATCTTGTGCAGTATGTGTGTCTCCATCTCTAGCATCGGCAATGTATTCGGTATCTAAAATATTATGGACATTACCTATTAGTATAGCGTCTAATTTTCCCAGATTAAATTTATAACTCGCGTTAAAATCAAGCAAACCATATGCTGGCATTTTCCATGAATCTGCGTTATCGCCACTTGTTCTATCCGTAATTTCAAAATCAGCAAATAAATTATCATAATAATTAAAGTCTGCTCCAATCTTGAATTTTGGCAACACTTCGTAATTTACACCAATAGCAGCAGTAGTTTGTGCTGAATTTCCTGTATGAATATCTTTCAGTGTAATATTTATTTCGTCAGTAGAACCATCTTCTAAAATAACGACTCCTTTAGCATCAGCATTCCATTTCCAATCACCTACCGAAACCATTAATCTTACATCCAGTTTATCTACAGGCCGAACTGTTCCGACAAATTCGATACCCATATGTGTAGCATTCAGTCCTGTTAAGTTAGCTGTTACATTATTACCCATGTTTCTTGTTAAGGCTTTATCCATCCAAATGGTGTGGTAAAGAGTGATATCTGCAGATGCAATTGATGATCTATATCCGTAACCTAATTCAACAGAAGTAACTCTTTCATGTTCCGCATCTTCGTTAAAATCATTAGAACGACTTAAGAATACTGTTTCAAAGTATGGCGCTCTGGTAAAGTAACCACCATTCACAAAAACATTATGATTCTCGTTTACATTATAGTTTGCTCCACCTTTTAATGACCAATCCAAATAACTTAACCATTTTGTTTGCTGATCTGCTTCCAGTTCAAACAAGTCTGTTCTTCGGTATAACTGATCAGATAAAGATCCAGAAACAAAGGCAGAATATTTATCGGTTTTATATTCTCCTTGCAAGAACAAACCAACCCATGCTAAATCGCTATAATAATGATAATTTATATAATCTCCTTTATATAAAGGAACATTCAAACCTCTGTTAGCATCACTATTATTAATAAAATAACTACCACCTAATAAATCATCAATTTGGTATGCGTGATATCCTCTGTACCATCTTCCGTCAAGTCCAGCTGTAATTTCAACTCCGGCATATTCAGTATTTAAAGTTGAAAGGATGCCATACCAATCATGTTCATTAATACCGTTTGCAATAATTACTTCTGATCCATTTAATCCTGCTTCATTAACATCTTCGGCAGCATCCCAATCGATTAACCCTTCAGGAGTCATTAAAGTTGTACCTTCGTAAGGTAATCCAGTATTATAATCCTTAGTAATTAATTGAGAATTTCCATAAGCTCTTCTTCCACCTCCTTTTGCTATAGAAGCATATACTGCTGTCGAAAGGTCTGTTGTTTCATTAATCGACCAATAGTGGTTTAATGAAATTTGTGGTTTGTGGTAATAATTGTAAGCATAAGCAGTATTATATATCTCACCATTTCGAATACCATAATCCGAATTAAATTTAATACCATCTTCGTGATTTCTGTAATCATCAATTTTATGCATTAAGTTTCTCTGGTTATGCCACTGAGGAGCTCCAAAAGCGGTTAATGATAAGCTTTGATTATCGTTAATCCGTTTTGAGATATTTAGAAAATAAGACCATCCTTCAAAATTTGTTGCAGTCACATATCCATCGCCATAAGTATGTGCACCAGACATAGTTACAGCCCAACCATTGTCTGTTAAACCTGTAGAAACAGTAAATGATTGTTTTCTATAACCATCATTTCCAATTCCATAGAACACATTCCCCCCCTGCTGAACATCGGTGGTTTTTGTTAAAATATTAATCGTACCACCAACTGATGAGATAGCTAATTTAGAAGCACCCAAACCACGCTGCACCTGCATAACTTGAGTAACATCCGATAATCCGGCCCAGTTCGACCAGTATACTTTTCCGTTCTCCTGTCCGTTTATTGGAACACCATTAATTAATACCCCAATGTTGTTTGAATCGAAACCACGCAAATAAATACGGCTATCGCCATATCCACCACCTGTTTTTGTAACATACACACTAGGTGTTGATTTTAAGATTTCAGGATATTCCTGTGTTCCCAATTTCGCCTGAATGATTTCAGGTTTAACAGTTGAGATAGCAACAGGTGTTTCTCTGTCTTTTGCAAAAGAAGAGATTACCCGTACTTCTTCTAAACCGATAGCACTGGGTTCTAATCCTATTGTTCCAAGATCAAAATCCTGTCCTTGAACCAAATTAACATCTTTGGTTACCTCAACGTAACCAACATAACTAAGGATAATTGTTTGCTTTCCGGAAGGGCTTGTTATTTGATAACTTCCATCTAATCCGGTAGCTGTACCAATCGTTGTTCCATCAACAACAACAGAAGCGCCAATTAAGGCCTCGCCATTCTGTGCATCAACGAGAACCCCTTTTACAATTGTTTGACTAAATGATGCAAATGATAACAGCATCAGAGCCAAAATCAAAATTTTACTTTTAAAGATTTTCATCATAGATTTTTTTTAAGGTTTGGGTTTATTTTAATTTTAATTTAAGAATACAAAAGTAAATATTATTGGAATACCAAATATATCGAAAATATTAAGTTTAGGTTAAACTTGCTTGTGAATTATATTAACAAATATCAAATTAAACCTTATTCTAAAAAACTTGCAAGATCAACATTACAGACCGCTTTGTCTTAAATTGTTAAAAATTGTTAATAACTTATCTGCAAATTTTAACTAAGTGGATGAATTTGGTTTAATATTTTTTCAGTTGCACCACACTTTTGTCTCACATACTCAGAAGAATGCTCACCCACTCTTTTGATCTCATTTTCAGCATTTAGTAAATTATCCAAAATTTCTTTAAATTCTGCAAAAGTTCTTATAGAAAAGGCACTTCCCAGATTTATCAGATCAATTGCTTCCTGAAATTTTAGGTAATTCGGCCCGAATATCACCGGCAAGCCAAAAGTAGCTGCCTCCAGGGTATTGTGTATGCCTTTTCCAAAACCACCGCCAATATAGGCCACATTACCGTAATTATATAATGATGATAATAATCCGATACTATCAACAATTAAAACATCTGCTTCCTCAATGTTTTTTTCTGTAGCTTCTGAATATTTCTGTATTTTTAAACTTTCTTTAAATGAATTCTCCAACCTGGAAATATTTTCTTTATGAATTTCGTGCGGGGCTATAATTAATTTGAGAGCATAATCTGTTTTATTAAAATATTCAATTATAATCTCTTCGTCGGGTTTCCAGGTACTACCTGCTATAAGTGTTAATTTATTTTGCTGAATAAATTTTTCTACTAAATCGAGCTGCTTTACTTTTTGAGTAATTTCATACACCCGATCGAAGCGGGTGTCGCCTGTTATGGTTACATTCTTTAAGTTGATGGAGTTTAATAATTGCTTCGACTCCTCGTTCTGAACAAAAAAGTGAGTAAAAAACCGGAGCATTTTGCGCGAACTACCGGCTATTGATTTAAAAAAACGTTGTTCGGGCCTGAATATTCCAGAAACCAGATAAAGTGGAATATTTCTTTTATAAATCTCTTGCAGAAAAAAGAACCAAAACTCGTATTTAATAAAAAAGACCACTTCGGGATGTGCTATTTCCAGAAATCGTCTGGCATTCTTTGGTGTATCAATTGGTAAATAATAAATGTAATCGGCATGTTTATAATTCTTCCTGATTTCATATCCCGAAGGTGAGTAAAATGTTAGAAGTATTTTATAATCCGGATATTTCTGTTTATACATCTCTATTACAGGCCTTCCCTGCTCGAATTCACCCAAGGAAGCACAATGAAACCAGGCTATTTTATCACTCGGTTTAATATCTACTTTTAATCGATGAAATATTTTCTTTCTTCCCTGAATCCAAAAGCGGGCTTTTGAATTAAATAGTGCCGCAACAGCAATTAAAGCAGACATAAATTTAATTCCGATGACATATATAACAGACATAACAAAGAAATTTAGAACAATTCAGCAAAATTAACCGACTTATTCCGTTTTTTATAAAAATACGATATTTAATTTTTTAAAAGAATTTTTATGTCTGATTTTCTGGTACTTACAAACCAATCAAATGAATCATTTGACCATGATAAACCTTCTGTATCGTTGATTTTTTTTAATATTTATTAACATATTTCTTGTTTTTTAAAGATTTTTTTTATTTTTAGGCATCAATTAATTAAGAATTTCTTGATACCCTAACCCTAAAATTTAAACCCAAAGGCCTTCATTCCCAAGAAGGCCTTTCTTTTTTTCGGACATTTCTATTCAAATTATTCCAACATTTACAATAAATTTCCGTTCTTTAATTGCTTATATTTAAATAATTAAATCAATACCATTGCGTAAAACTCTTATTTTCATATTACTTATTTATTTCCCATATTTATTATGCTCGCAACCTTTAAGCAACTTAAGGTCGAAAGTGCTTTATGTATTAAACGACACCATTCGTATCGATACCCTGAGTATAGTTCCCAATTCAGAAATTATCAGCACACGCGATCTTAAAATTATTCCTAAAACAGCTTATAATATTCATTATCTTAAATCGGAATTAATACTAAACGACTCATTAAAACAAGCTCACAATCAGTTTACTATAAACTACCGGGTTTTCCCGATAAATTTTACCGACAAATCTTTTTCAAGACAAAAGGAAAGTACCATTATTACGGGTCCGGTGTTAGCTTTTCCCGAAAGAAATCAATTGTCGCAAACATCAGGATTTTTTTCCGACAACCAGATAAACAAGCAAGGGAGTATTTCGCGCGGAATAACCATAGGAAATAATCAGGATGCTGTGATTAATTCAAATTTAAACATCCAACTTTCGGGCAAGTTAAGTGATAATTTAAATATCCTGGCTGCTATTTCGGATGAGAATATTCCGGTACAACCCGAAGGGAACTCGCAACAAATACAAGAATTCGATAAAGTTTTTATTCAGCTATATAATGAAAAAACCAAACTAATTGCCGGAGACTTCGACATCTATAAACCCGATGGCTACTTCCTTAATATCACAAAAAAAGCTCAGGGCGGACTTTTTAACACAAGCCTGCAAAGCAAAAAAAATAAAGATTTAAGTTTAAACTCAACCATCAGCGGAGCTATTTCAAAAGGGAAATATTGCCGAAAATCTTTTCAGGGGCAAGAAGGAAATCAGGGGCCATATAAATTAACAGGATGCGAGAACGAACAATTCATCATTGTACTGGCAGGAACCGAAAAAGTGTATATTAACGGAATGCTGAAAACACGAGGAAAAGAATATGATTATACCATTGATTACAACACCGGAGAAATTGTATTTACTGCTAACCAACCGATTACAAAAGATTCGCGAATTGCAATAGAATTTGAATACTCAGAAAGAAGTTACTCTCGTTTTTTGGTTTATACGGCCAACACCATTGAAACAAAATCAGGAAAATTCTGGCTGAATGTTTATTCGGAACAAGATAGTAAAAACCAGACTTTAAATCAGGATTTAACGCAAGAGCAAAAACAACTGTTATCAGAATCGGGAGATCAAATAAGCAATGCATTTATACCCAATGTCGATAGTGTAGGCTTTAGAAACGACTATGTTTTGTATAAACGAATTGATACCACAGTAAATAATATCAATTACGCTATTTATAAGTATTCGATTGATCCAGAAAAAGCTGTGTACCAGGTTGGTTTTAGTTTTACAGGAAAAAATAAAGGTAATTACATACAAATTCAGAATGCTGCCAATGGAAAAGTATTTGAGTGGGTAGCTCCGGTAAATAATATTCCGCAAGGCGAGTATGAACCTGTTCGTTTATTAATTGCCCCTAAAAAACAACAACTTGTAAATGCGGGTGGTCAGTTTCAGTTAAATAAAACAACAGAATCGTTTTTTGAATTGGCACTAAGCAATTACGATATGAATACTTTCTCGGACAAAGATGCTTCCGATAATGTGGGTTATGCCTTTAAGTTCGATTTAGAAAAAGGTATTATTGCGCGCGACACAAGCAAAAGCTACTTAAACTCGATGGTTTCCTATCAGCACATCGATAGAAACTTTACGACGCCCGAAAAATTTAGGAGTATTGAGTTCGAACGCGACTGGAACCTAAGCGAACCACTTTCAACGAATGAGCATCTGGCAAGTCTTGATTTAAGCTATCGATATAAAACCAAGCTGTACGCCAATTATGGAATAAGCTATTTAAACCGAACCGCAGATTACGAAGGTTATAAGAATCGATTTAATCTGAATGCTAATAAATCAGGATATCGTTTTACTTTCAATTCAAGCTTATTAAACACAAGCTCAAAAACTTTTAATACAGAATTTATCAGGTACATCGGCGATCTATCAAAATCATTCAAATTATTTTCTGTAGGATTTGAGAATGAAACCGAGCACAACGAATGGAAAAATAATATGAATGACAGCCTGAGCGCAAATAGTTTCAGTTTTACTTCGTACAAAGTATATGTGGAGAATTCCGACTCATCTGCAAACAGGTATTCGTTAAGTTATACCTTAAGAGACGATTATTTACCTTCTGAAAACAAATTATCGAAAGCAAGCCGGGCCGAAGATTTTAGCCTGGGATTTGCTTTGCTGAAAAACCCTAAAAGCATTTTAAAAACCAGAATAAACTACCGAATGCTTGATGTAAAAGACTCTTCGATAATTCAACAAGCTAATGAAAATTCACTTACCGGCAGAATGGACTATACCTTACGCATATTTAAAGGGGCAATTTCTTCTTCAACGTATTACGAAGCCGGTTCGGGTTTGGAGCCAAAACGTGAATTTTCCTATTTAAAAGTATCAACCGGGCAAGGCGTTTATGCCTGGACCGATTATAATGAGAACGGAGTTACCGAACTGGATGAATTTGAAGTGGCTAAGTTTCAGGATCAGGCAAACTATATACGAATTTATACTCCGGGCAATGAATACATCAAAACATATAAAAATGAATTTAGCCAGATCTTAAATTTTCATCCCGATTTGGTTTGGAGATCAAAAAAAGGAATTAAAAAAATGTTATCAAACTTTTCAAATAGCCTGAGCTATTTTATTAGTCGGAAAAGCACCAATGAAAACTATGTGGAAAGTTTAAATCCCTTTACACATGTTGCAAACGACAGCTCGATGATTAATCTCAACCAAAATCTTCGAAATACCTTTTCGTTTAACCGCACCAGTTCAACATTCGGAATTGATTACATATACCAAAAAAACATCAGTAAAATCCTTTTGTCGAATGGTTTTGACACGCGTGAAAAAGAATCCAATATGCTTAAAATACGCTGGAGGTTAGTTCCCGGATTAAGCTTAGAAAATCTTGCAGAAAAAGGGCTAAAAAAATATGATTCCCAATTTTTCAGCAACAAAAATTATACGATTGAGAATTTACTAAACCAGCTAACTTTTCAGTACCAGCCGGGTATTAAAGCGAGATTTGAGCTAAATTATGCTTACAATAATAAAAATAACAAACTTTCTATTGAGACAAGCACCAGTCACAAACTAGGCACAGAAATAAACTATTCACTAAAAAACAAGGGTAACCTGCTGGCTCAGGGCAACTATCATTATATACAGTATAATTCGGATATAAAAACAGCAATCGCTTACGAAATGCTTGAAGGTTTAAAGCCAGGGAACAATGCTACATGGAGCATTATTTTTCAGAGAAAACTTGCCGGCAATTTAGAGTTAAGTGTAAACTACAGCGGGCGTGTATCCGAAAAAATAAGGATGATACATACCGGTGGTTTACAGGTTCGGGCATTCTTTTAAAATGCAGCCATAAGCAGGTCGATATCCTTTGAAGGGATTCCGAAGAAATTACCTATCCGATTGTTGGTTAAAAGGCCATTGTACACATACACTCCATGTCGTAATCCCATATCGTCTTTTAATTGCTTTTGAACACCACCAGCATCGGCAATGCTTAGCATTAAAGGATTAAAAACATTGCTCAGCGCAATGGAAGCTGTACGCCCAACACGAGCGGTAATATTTGGAACACAATAGTGTGTAATTCCAAACTTTGAATATACCGGATTAGATATGGTTTTACATTCGGATGTTTCAATACAACCACCCTGATCGATACTTAAATCGATAATTACAGAGCCTTTTTTCATTCCTTTCACCATTTCTTCGGTAATAAGAAACTGAGGGCCTTTATCTCCCAGATGAATTGCCCCAATAACTACATCAGCCGATTTTAAATGCTTTTCAATAACCCGGGGATGGAATACAGAAGTAAACAATCGCTCTGATAAATTCGATTGCAAGCGTTTTAGTTTGGATACCGAATAATCAAAAACTTTAACAAAAGCACCCAATCCCAAAGCAGCTTTGGTTGCATATTCAGATGCCGTTCCTGCTCCCAGGATAATTACTTCGGTAGGAGTTATTCCACTAACTCCGCCCAATAAAACACCTTTTCCACCATGCACATTACTTAAATGCTCTGCGCCAATATGAATGGCGGTAGTTCCTGCAATCTCGCTCATCGAACGCACAATCGGATAACAATTATCTTTATCCTTTAAGCCTTCAAAAGAAATTGCTGTTACTTTTTTTTGCATTAAAGCTCTTATATACTCTTCGGTTTGCGATGGAAAATGCAATGCAGAAAAAAGAATCTGGTTTGGTTTAAACAACTCTATTTCTTCTAATGTAGGAGGAGCTATTTTTAAGATGATATCCGACTGGTATATTTCTTCTTTTCGGTCGACAATTAAACCACCACATTCGCTATAATCCGTATCGGAATAGTTTGCACCTTCTCCTGCCCCTTTTTCAATTACAATTTCGTGGCCATTATTAACCAAAATCTCTACCGCTTCGGGAGTTAATCCAATACGACTTTCATTTTTTCGGTTTTCTTTAGGTAAGCCGATTACCAGTTTTTGCTTTTTCTTTCCAATTTCGAGCATTTCTTCTTGTGGCATAAATCCTGTTCTGCCAAAAGTGTATTCCGATCGTTCCTTTTTATCTGCCATTTCTCAGTAATTTATGAAGTATTCTCAACTCTGGGAGAAGGACAAAATAGTATAAATACTTTGAATTTTCAAATAAAATGAAGTGATCTTTTTAAAAACGGCAGGTTTTATCTAATGTTAATGGTTCGGGAGCCATCTTCGTTTTCGATTAGTTGCACAAAAACAACATCTTTTGGTAAGATCTCTGCAACCTTATCGGGCCATTCGATAAAACAATAATTACCAGAAAAGAAATAATCCTCATAACCAAAATCATATACTTCTTCAATTTTTTCGATGCGATAAAAGTCGAAATGAAATATAGAATCACCTGCTCCGGTTTGATATTCGTTTACCAACGCAAAAGTGGGGCTTGTTACAATCTCCACCACGCCCAGTTCGTTGCATAAGGCTTTAATAAAGGTGGTTTTTCCAACTCCCATCGGCCCGAAAAAAGCAAATACTTTTTTATTGCGCATTAATCGCAAAAATTTATCTGCAATAATATTTAAATCAGATAAGGATTTTAATACCAACGACTCCATATATGCAATTTATAGAAAATATTTTAAATATTTGGCTTTAATTTAACAAAAGGAATAATCATTTCTTCCATCGATATACCTCCATGCTGAAATGTGTCCTTGTAATACGAAACGTAATAATTATAGTTATTCGGATAAGCTAAAAAATCGTTGTTTAAAGCAAAAATATAACTTGTACTTATGTTTGATTTTGGAAGATGAACTTTTTGTGGTTCCCGAACCTCGAATACTTCTTTCGGGTTATAGTTTAAATTTCTTCCGTTTTTGTATCTCAAATTAGTAGAAGTATTTTTATCTCCAACAACTTTCACAGGATTTTGAACACGAACTGTTCCGTGGTCGGTTGTTATAATCAGTTTTACATTCTCTTTTTGTAATTCCTTTATCAGCGCAAATAATGGAGAGTGTTTAAACCAAGATAAAGTAAGCGTTCGGTAAGCCGGCTCGTCGCTAGCAAGCTCTTTAATCATATCCATCTCGGTGCGCACATGCGATAGCATATCTATATAATTATAAACCAATATATTCAATTGATTATTTAAAAGATCTTTTATATTTTCAACCAGCTTTTCGCCTGTTTTTAAATGATTTATTTTATGGTATGAGAATTTATAATTTTTACCAAATCGTTGCATTTGCGTTTCGAACAATTCGGATTCCTTCATGTTTTTTCCACCTTCTTCCTCATCATTCAACCAATACTGAGGATAAAGCTTATCGATTTCGTAAGGCATTAAACCGGCAAAAATAGCATTTCGGGCATATTGCGTTGCTGTGGGTAAAATACTACAATACAACTCTTCGGTATCAACAGTAAAATACTCAGACATTAAAGGTTGTATCATTTTCCACTGATCGTATCTGAAATTATCAATGAGCAGAACAAATACTTTTTCGCCTTTATCCAACATTGGGAAAATACGTTCCTTAAACAAGTTTGGCGATATCATTGGTTTATCGCCCGAATCGGCAAACCACGACTCGTAATTTTTTTTGATAAAACGGGCAAAACCATTGTTGGCATCCACTTTTTGCATTAAAAATACATCGTGCATTCCGGCTTCTTCGTTTTGATCTAACTCCAACTCCCAATAAACCAGTTTCTTGTAAAGATCTGCCCACTCACTAAAAGAATTTGCATCGGATATTTTCAATCCAATTGCACCAAATTCCGACTGATATTCCGAAAGTGTTTTTTCGGACACTAATCTTTTGGTATCGAGATTTTTCTTAATACTTAGTAATATTTGCTTCGGGTTTACTGGTTTTATCAGATAATCGGCAATTTTAGAACCAATGGCCTGGTCCATAATATCTTCTTCTTCGCTTTTGGTAATCATTATTACCGGAATCGATGGCTTTTTTTCTTTAATCAGGGTTAGGGTTTGTAAACCACTTAAACCGGGCATATTTTCATCTAAAAAGATCAAATCAAAATCATTCTGAGCAACCATCTCGATTGCATCGTCGCCATTGCTCGCGGTTAAAACTTCAAATCCCTTTTCTTTAAGAAATAATATGTGAGGTTTTAACAAATCAATTTCATCATCTGTCCACAGAATCCTTACATTTTTCATTTATACGAATTTTGATTTATATTAAAGATAATCAACAAAAACTATTCCCTGTAATATTTCCGGTAAAATAATAAGTAATCACTGATCATTTTTTCATTCAGTAAGGATGTCAGGTTTTTATCGGATATGATAAAATATTGGTAATCTTCAGAATTGACATCTGTAAATAGCTTCTGTCTTTCGGTTTCAAACTTTTTATGATATGCTAATCCTTCTTCAGCATTTTCAAAGTTTTTTACTGTAACGATGGCTGTAAATTCGTTAAATTCATTGCTTTCAACATCGAATGTTTTTTCTATATCGTAATCGAGATTAAAATTAATAATATTAAACTTCAACTGGTTAATGTCGGCTTTATTCGATATTACAACCACAAAAACATGTTCTCTCTCGGGCTGATAGGAATATATTTTTTCGACATCGGCAAGTGATTTTTGAGTAATCTCCTGGATTTCCGTTTTTACTTCTGCCGTATCCGTATTATCTGCAATCTGAATATCTCTTATGCTTTTTAATTCGTTCTCCCTGATAGAGGCAAGCAGCTTTTCGGAAGATAACACCACCGGATCGTTTTCAAAATCAGCAATAATACTTTCCAATTCGGGTTTCATTGCAGTTATTCCATAAACTTCGCCAATGGAAATTGCTTTCAGGTATCTGTATTTCGAAGTATATTCGGTATCCTTATGTTTTTGAATAGCCATTTCGCACCTACGAATCACTTCCTGAAATTTACCTTGTTTATACAAATCCATGGTTAACTCATACTCATTGCGATTCTGTCTTTCTTCTTCTTCGAATTGCTTAAAGTAATTCGGATCGAGCAGCACTTTAGCATATTTAGAATCGGGATAATTCCTGATAATCATATTTTTATAAACATCGGCCTGGGCAGTTTCTTTTTGATCAGTATAAACCCGATAGATGGCATAGTAAGCAGCCACTTTGTATTCACCTTCCGGATAACGATCAATCAGTTCTTTATAAGCTTCCAAGGCCAATGGGTAATCATTCAGGTTATTTCGATACACTTCGCCAACATTATATAAAGCACGCTGAATTTTCATGTGAGAAGCTTTTACTGCCGAATCGGTTAATGGTATTTCAACCATGTAAAACTCAGGCGATTTATTATCTAATCCTGCTTTAAGATCAAGAATATCATCGGAGAAACCATCTTCGGTTATTTGTTCGATTCCTATTGCCTTCTTGTTTCGTCGTCGCCAGTTATCTTCCAGGTTTCGTTTCCCCCATCGTCGGCGAAATTCGGGCTCGCCAAAACTTTTTGCCGATGGATTATAAAAATACCATTTGCCACCTTCGTTCATGTTATTCATAGGGCGCACAGGACGGTTATTATCAACCCCTGCCATGGCTTCTTCCCTTTCCCGTTGCGCTTCGGCAGCTTCTTCGGCTTTCAGGTCCTGAATAATTTTTTGAATAAAGCGATCCCTTTCATCCTTGCTCATTTTAGCAACCATTTGCAAGCTATCCTGGTGTTTTACTTCTTGTAAGTTATTAACCAGTTTCGATAAATATTCATTTTTTGTAGATAACTCCACATAGCCGGGGTAATCCGTATCTAAAGAAACCACAGCACTATCGAAATAGGCTTGGGACTCTACATATATATTTCGATCGAAAAAGATATTTGCCAGGGTTAAATAAGTAATTCCCTTTTGATTCCTGTTTACACCCGTATGAGCTGCCGATTGTTTGTAATATTCTATGGCTTTCGGCATATTATCATTCCGGCGTTCAATTTCTCCCAGTGCAAAATATATCTGGTCAAGATAATCTTCATTTTTGTCGTCTTTTAACATATCCAGAAGTTCTGCCCGGATAGTTCCTAAAGATTTACCACCACCCGAAAACAATGCGGCATGTTTTAATTTTGCATTAAAAGCCATTTCGTATGGAGGGTTCATTTTTACAACCTGCTCATAAAGATCAGATGCTTTATTCAGCTTTTTTAGTTCTTCGTTTAGCTGAGCCAGAATAAAAGTGAGCCGGAGTTTATCCTTTTTTCTTTTTGCCAAATTCAATGATTCTTCAACGTAAGGAAGAGCTTCGGTATATTTTTGTTGTTTTAAATAAAAATCGGCGAATGTTCTGTTGAGCTCAAAGTACAGTTTCTCGGGATAATCAATCTCTGTTTGCAAATAATCCAGTATATTTTGTGCTTCTCTAAAATCATTGATCTCAACATACGATCTTACCAGCCAGTTATATGCCATGTATATGGTATTCAGATCATCGTATTGTTTGGTAATAAAATCAAAAATCCGGATAGCGCTTTCGTAATCGGCTTGATAAAAAAAGGCTTTACCCATTACTAAATAGGAATCATCAATATAAATATTGTATTCGTTTTTGTCGTAAAAAGACTGATCTTTTCTCGATAAGGTTTTCTTTTCTTTATCGGGTTTGCGGGTTATGGAATGCAGCTTGATTGATTTGGTTGATTTTTCGATGGTGCGGTCCATAGAACCTTTAATGGAAGAAGCCAGCTCGTCGTCGCCATAAATAAAAACAGGTATAACTCGTGAGTAATCGTCGGTATATGCAGACTCATAGGTTTTTAAACCTTCCTTATAGCTTTCGGTTCCATTAAATAAAATATTGTATTTGGTAGTTAATCCGTGATAAAATCGGGTTAATCCGGTATTCTTTTTTGTGGAACATCCTGCCGACAAAATGATCAGTACTAGTACAACGCTATATCTTAAAAATTTATTCACCAGTTTTAAGCTTATCTTCTTTGGGTTATCTTATTCAAAACAAAATTTTCTGCAAAATATTATAAAATATGCAAAATAAATCAATATAAAGCAGAGTATAAAACTAAGAAATAAATTGAATATGACACAAGGAAAAAGAATGTTACAGGATAAACATTATTTTATCAACTGAACTATTTATCGGATACAGCATAGACATAACCATCACAACTGCCAAAATAAATGATTCCATTATGAACTACCGGAGAAGAAACAATAGCACCGGTTGACCGAAACATCATATCATAAAATTGAACCAACTTTTCGTATTTATTAATATCCATACTTATCATCATGTCCTTTAATCGGTCCAAATCCATTGTACCATCATTTTTATAAACTCTAAGCGTGTCGCTTAAGGAACCAAAAGTTTCGTATTCCCACTGTATCTTTTCCCGATTGAGATTAATTGCATATAATCTGCCATTCGCAGATCCAATAAACGCCATGCTATCTGTAATAGCCGGAGACGAGAAGGTATATGAATTCGTTTTAACTGAATAATCAATTTTCCCATTTGATTTATTAATTCCATAAAAGCTAAATCCGTCGGAAGAACCACAATAAATTTTGCTATCTCCATTGGCAAATGAAGAAGGCATCCACGATCGATTAAAGTCATTATTCGTCCAAATTGTATCGCCGGAATTTAAATTAAGGCAGTATATATTTGCATCACGGGAACCGATATATACTTTCTCGTTATCAATTAATGGCGATGCGTCAATTCCAATCCAAACGTATTGTGCCGTATCCCTACCCGTTTCGTAGGACCATATTTTTTCGCCCGTATTGGCGTCCAAACAATATATTCTACTATCGTAGCTCCCAAACACAATTTTATTGTCTTTTGCAGCAGCAGAAGAATGTACAACACCATCTGTTTTAAATTTCCATAACATCTCACCTGTTTGATCGTCGATAGCATAATAATAATTGCCACAACCAGCATAGATTTTATTATCAAAAATGGTAGGTGATGACTGATAAAAATCCCAAAAGTCGGGCACAAACTCGGTTAAATCATAATAATTTTTGATGTGGTGTGTTTGCTCTCCAGATGTTTTATATTTCCAAATAAGTCTTCCATTATTTTTATTCAACTTATAGATAAATCCATCATACGACACAAAATAAACATAATTACCATTGACTAATGCTGTTGAAAAGATTTTACCCCCGGTTTTGAATTTCCAGTTTAAGTTTCCACTCAAAGCATCCAATGAATAAAAACTAGAATCTTCGCTTCCGATATAAACCCGGTTCTCATCAAATACTGCAGAAGCATGAACCTTGCCATTGGTTTTGAACTTCCATTTTGTTGCGGGATTAGCTATTGCAACATGCGAAGAATAATATCCACTATTTTCGATGTTATTACGAAATTTAACTGTTTCGTTCTTACATGAATTAAGAATTGATAGTGTTATGAAGCTTAAAAGAAATAAATTTTTCATTGCTTATTTTTTCATTTATGATGATCTGATGCAGAATTCCCCTGTCTCTAAAAAACAAAAGATCCCATAAAAAACAGGATCTCTCTATAAATCAATTAAATGTTTTTTAGTTTGTATCAAGTAAACTGATATCAAATATGAGAACTGAGTTTGCCGGAATATTAGGTTTTGTAACAGCCCCATAGCCTAACTTTGATGGGATCAGCAACTTTCCACGTCCTCCTTTATTAAATAAGGGAATCCCTTCCTGCCAACCGGGAACCAAATAATACAGTTCCGAAGTTAATGTTCTTTCATCGAAAACAGTACCATCCAATAAATAACCTTTATAAGCAACTTTTACTGTGGAATAGTAATTTGGTTTTGCTCCTGTTCCTTGCACTTCTATTATATAATGTAATCCCGACGAAGTAGATTCGGCTGTTAGCTCATTTTCTTCCAGATACTTTTCAATCTTTGCAATATCCTTTTCTAGTTGTTCTTTTACGAGATCTTCCTCTTCGCACCCCAAGAATAAAAGGGAAACAACAAAAAACCAGCAAATCTTTTTCATCTATAGTGTAATTTTAGTTTCGCCAAAAATAAACAAACTGTTTCTATTTTGGCAACTTGCCAAAAAATTTCCAGATAAAACGATGAAATTTATGAATACTGGTTACGGGCTCGGCAAACATAAAAATACATTCTTTTTCGATTAGTTCGATTCCCAGGTCGTTTGCCAGCGTCGAGCTCTCTTTTGTGTTTGCCATTTGTTGAATCCAAATGTGCTTTATTCCTTTTTTAGCTGCATCTTTAATTATAGAATCGGTTACATCTTTTGGAGTAGCAAGAAAAAGTTTTTCGTAATCATCAGGAATATCAGAAACTGATTTATAGCACTTTACTCCATCAATTGCTTCTACTTTAGGATTTACCGGACAAATATCAAAACCTTTTTCTCTAAGCTCTTTAAAAATAATGTAGCCAAATTTTTTCTGGTTTGAAGATACGCCTGCCATGGCTATTTTTTTAGGAGCCAGAAACTTTTCGATACTTTCTTTTTTACTCATATCGCAATTTGTATTAAGATTCGTTATGATTCAATTCATCTTCGATGTGCTCAAACTCTTTTAAGCAAGCTTTCAATTCGTCCAGATGCTGCTTATACATTTTTTTGTTTAAATATAAGGATAATGGAACAATGGCTACACATGCAACGCTAAACAGCAAAATTAACTTAAAAATGGTTTCATTTTCAAGCATTCTTATGGTTTCCATTATGGGCTGATCACCTGCAGCCATATTTAAGCCTAAAAACATTCCGAATACAATGGAGAATGGTAATAGTATGAATTTTGTAAAATTACTTCTGCTAAAATTAACGTATTTTTCGATGTCGGCAATGGTTTGCTTCAGCGCAGGTTTTAGTTGATCAGAAGAAATTACGGTATTTTTAATTTTTAAATAATTATAAGCCGCAAAATAGATGAGTGCACCAAAAAAGATTAGAGCAAAAGCAATAATTAAGTATTTATGGCTTGTTGTAATGTTTTTATACAGCCAAAACAACACATATAAGGCTAAAGCTCCGCTACCGTAAACTTCAAGTCGGTAATTTCGTTTTACCTTATTTAATGCGGTATTCGATTTACTCTTTATTTCGAGCCTTGCTTCTATTTCTTTTTTATCCAGAAGCTCATCCTTTTTAAAGGAATTTTTCCAGGCCTTTTTTATATCATCAAATTCCATATTCAAGCTCCTTTAGTATTTTCTGTAATTTGGTTTTAATCCTGTTAATTTTTACGCCCACATTGGTCATGCTAATTCCGGCTATCTCCGAAATTTCTTCGTACGAGTAATCGTCCATATATAAAATAATAATCGCTTTTTCGGCTTTACTCAATCTTGCTATCGCTTTATGGACCAGCTCTCGTCGGTCTTCTTTTTCCTTATACGATTCTTCTTCGGGAATATTTAATGGAAATTCAGGTGTTGATTCTTCAGGGTTTTTTTTCTCTTTTCTAAACTGGGCAATTGCTGTGTTTAATGCCACACGATACATCCAGGTAGAGAATTTTGATTTTTTGTTAAATGTTGGATACGATTGCCATAACTGTACCAGAATATCCTGAAAGAGATCTTGCCGGCACTCTTCTTTATCGCAATACATTTTGGAAACTTTATAAATAATTCCCTGATGCTTTTCGATTAAATCGATAAATTCCTTTTTTAGTTCTATCGCACTCAATGTAATGGTCAGTTTTTTAATAAGTAGCAGATTATACAGAATTATTACAAGATATTATATTTTAATTCGCCCTTAGCACAAACTGCAAAAGGGGTTGATCATTGCAATCTTCAATAAAACAAAGTAAAATTAATATCTTTGAATTTCAAATCTTAATAATGAAAAATAAAAACGATCGATACATTGTTATTGAAAAAGCCACAGAGCATAATTTAAAAAACATAAGTTTAAAAATCCCGCACCATCAGATCACTTGTTTTACAGGTGTTTCAGGGTCTGGAAAATCTTCGTTGGTTTATGATATTATAGCAAAAGAAAGTCAGCGGAGGTATTTTGAAACTTTTTCGAGTTATGCCAGGCAATTCGTGGGAAAAATGGGCAGGCCCGAAGTAGAGCGAATCGAAGGTTTAATGCCTGCAATTTCTGTTGATCAAAAAACAGTTAATCGTAATCCCAGGTCCACAGTTGGAACCATGAGCGAGATCTACGATTATTTGCGATTGTTATTTGCGCGAATTGGAGAAAAACCAGCTCATTTTTCATCAAAGCTTACACGCAGTTTATTTTCGTTTAATAACCCCGAAGGATATTGCCCGCACTGCAAAGGTTTGGGTGTTGAAGACCAGATTGATCCTGAGCTGTTAATTAAAGACCCTGATAAAACCTTACGCCAGGGAGCTCTTAAAATTACAACTCCAAGCGGCTATACCATTTACTCGCAGGTTACCATTGATGTTTTAAACGATGTGTGCCAGTCGGAAGGATTCCATGTGGACATTCCATGGAAAGATTTAAGTGATAAACAAAGAGATATTATTTTAAACGGCAGCGATAAAATCAAGATTCCGTATGGAAAACACACCTTAGAATCGCGAATGAAATGGAGTGGTATAACAGCCAAACCACGCGAAGAAGGATATTACAAAGGTATTTTACCGGTAATGGAAAACATTTTACGTGTAGATAGGAATCCGAATATACTTCGATTTGCTAAAACCGTAAGCTGTAAAAAATGCAAAGGAAACCGGCTTAACGAGCAAGCCTTATCCATAAAAATTGATCATTATTCGATCATCGATTTGTCGAATTTATCCATTACAAAGCTAAAAGAAACCATATCAAATATTCATTTCCGCGATGAATCTCAAAATATTGCCATTCCGATTGTAACAAAAATTACTGAACGCTGCGAAACACTTGAACAGCTTGGCTTGGGTTATTTAAGCTTAATGCGAGAGTCTACAAGTCTTTCGGGTGGCGAAGCTCAGCGTATCCGTCTGGCAACGCAGATAGGAAACGGATTACGCGGGATCCTGTATATTCTGGATGAACCATCGGTTGGATTGCACCCAAGAGATAACCAAAGAATGATTTCTGTTATGCATCAGCTACGAAATCAAGGAAATACGGTTTTGGTGGTTGAGCACGATAAAAATACCATGTACAGTTCTGATCAGATTGTTGACATAGGCCCTTTAGCAGGAAAAAATGGTGGTGAAATACTTTTTAATGAACCCACAAATCAAATCAATCAAATAAAAAACGAGCAAAGCCAAACCTTGCAGTTTTTAAGAACAAAACAAACGAACGCACTGCCAAAGCTTAACACAAAAGCAAAATGGCTGTCGGTTAAAGGAGCCTGTTTGCATAATCTTAAAAACATTGACGCAGCCTTTAAATTACATACCCTAAATGTTGTGACAGGAGTATCTGGCGCAGGAAAATCAACATTAATATTTGGATTGATTGCTAGATATTACGATCGCCAGCTAAAAAACGAAAATACAAACTCACTACCTGTAAGCGCTATTGAATCGGAATCTGAAATTCATAAAATAATTGAAATAGACCAATCGCCCATTGGCAGAACCCCAAGAAGTAACCCGGCAACCTATACCAAGTTATTCGATTTAATTCGTAAACTTTTTGCCAGTTTGCCCGAAGCTAAAAAGAAAAAATGGAACCAGGGACATTTTTCGTTTAACACAAAAGGTGGACGCTGCGAAACATGCGAAGGAGCCGGATCAATTCAAACCGGAATGCATTTTTTGTCGAATGTGGAAACCATTTGCGAAACCTGCCAGGGAAAAAGATATACCAATGAAACCTTAGAAATAACATACAAAGGAAAAAATATCTCGGAAATATTGGATTTAGAAATATCAGAGGCCAGAGATTTTTTTAGAGAAGAAGAAAAAATACACCAGTACTTAAACCTGATGGAAAATTTAGGCTTAGGATATATTAGCCTGGGCCAGTCGGCAACCACCTTATCGGGTGGCGAAGCTCAACGCCTGAAACTTGCTGCGGAATTGGTAAAACCAGGCAAGTTGCACACACTTTATTTATTCGACGAACCTACCAGTGGATTGCACTCATACGATATTCAAATTTTAATCAAGGCATTAAAAAACCTGACAAAAAAAGGACATACAGTAATAGTAATTGAGCACGACCAGGAAATTATTCAGGTAGCAGATCATATTGTTGATTTAGGTCCCGAAGGTGGTGAAATGGGTGGAGAAATTGTTTTCTCGGGAAACTACGAAAATCTGAAATCATTCGCAGGATCATATACAGGGCAGGCACTAAACAATGAGTTTGATATCTGCATTCCAGATAAAATCGACTTAGACAAAATCATTGATGCACCAATATCTCTAAAAGGAGTACGTACGCATAATTTAAAAAATATCGATCTGGATATTCCAAGAAACCAGATTACAGTAATAACAGGAGTAAGCGGAAGCGGAAAATCATCATTTGCATTCGATACTTTATTTGCCGAAGGGCAGTTTCGTTATACAGAAAGCTTTTCGACTTACGCGCGAAGTTTAATACAACAAAAAGCAAAACCCGATATTGCTGAAAGCAGCGGATTAACACCTACCATTGCAATCGACAGTAAATCGGCAAGTAAAAACCCAAGAGCAACAGTAGGAACCATAACCGGTTTGTACGATCTTTATCGATTGCTCTTTTCCCGAATTTCGAAAAATCCGGAAGGAAAAACATGCAGTGAGTATTCCAGTTTCTTTTCGTTTAATCATCAGGCGGGAGCTTGTGTAAAATGCAATGGTTTAGGATTTGAATATACTTGCGATCCGGAAAAGCTGATTACAAATCCCGAGCTAAGTTTACCAGCAGGTGCCATGAAAGGTTCTAAACCGGGCATATTCTATGGCGATCCATACGGACAATATATTGCTACTCTGCAAAAAGTTGGAGAAACCTTCCATATTGATTTCGGCCAATCGTGGCTAAGTTTGAATGATACAGCAAAAAAAATTGCGCTATACGGCACAGGCGAAAAGGAGTACGATATCGAGTGGAAATACAAAAGAAAAAACCGCGAAGGAGTTCATCGTTTTAAAAGTAAGTGGATTGGATTATGTCATTTGATCAATGATGAGTTTTTAAGAAAACAAGACAAGCAAGGCAGTGATCAGTTATTTGCTTTAATGAAACAGGTAAATTGCTCGGCATGTAATGGAAACAAGCTAAAACCAGAAGTTTTAAACTATCGCATTGCAAAAAAAACAATAGCAGAAATTTCGCAGTTAGAAGCAAAAGAAGCTCTTTTGTTTTTCAATAATTTAAGAAGCGAGCTAAGCCAGTCGGAATCAAAAATTAGTGAAGATATCATCCGATCTGTTATTGAAAAACTGGAAGCCATGTG
>CAYVEW010000027.1:0-9172 GCA_964450375.1 uncultured Bacteroidales bacterium | reverse complement strand
AAATCAGCCGATTATATTATTGAGCTTGGCCCCGAAGCAGGTGAAAAAGGAGGAAATGTTGTTGCCAAAGGAAGCATGCATGAATTCTTAAAAAATCAGCATTCAATTACCCAGAAATATCTTCAGGATTCGTATGAGTTGAATATAAAAAAAAGAGACCTTGTTTTAGATAATAAGTTAATAATAAAAAAAGCAAGAGTTCACAATTTAAAAGAAATTGATTTACAACTTCCTGTCAATGGCATAAGCTTATTTTCAGGCGTTTCGGGCAGCGGAAAAACCAGTTTGGTTTTTGATGTAATTGGTGCATCGGCAAAATCGGGAAAAGCTGTAGGCTGTAATGAAATATCAGGTCTGGAGCATTTTCATTCCATAGCATCCATTGACCAAAGTGCTATTGGTAACAATCCTTTGAGCACTCCAATCACTTACCTGGGTTTGTATGATGAAATCAGGAATCTATTTGCTCAAACCGATCAGGCAAAAACAGAGAAACTTAAAGCCGGCCATTTTTCGTTTAATTCGAAGCAGGGACAATGTAATCACTGTAAAGGACAAGGGCAAATAAAAGTTTCAATGGATTTTTTATCGGATGTTTATGTGCAATGTCCGGTTTGCAGTGGCAAAAGATTTAACGAAAACATCCTAAAAATAAAATGGAATCGATATTCTGTTTTTGAGATTCTCGAAAAAACCATTCGCGAAGCAACAGAAATTTATCGAACCGAAGAAAAGTTGTTTAAAGCATTTAGCTTGTTAAATAAACTGGGACTCGGACACTTAAAACTCGGGCAGCCGGCAAACACGCTTTCCGGAGGCGAATCGCAACGCATAAAATTAGCGAAAGAGCTTATCAAACAAAAAAAAGAAAAATGTTTGTATTTACTCGACGAGCCTACCACCGGATTACATTTTGCCGACATTGAAAAATTGCTTGAAGTGCTATTTGAGTTACGCGATCATGGACATGCTTTGTTTATTATTGAGCACCATCCGTGGTTTTCTAAAATCGCTGATTTCACAATCGAATTAGGGCCTGAAGGAGGTGAAAAAGGAGGATATATAATAAACAAAGGGGCTTGATTTAGCCCCTTCGAAAAAATATCTGTTAATTTTTATACAGAAACAACTTCTTTTACTTCAGGTACTTGTTTTTTAACTGCTTGCTCCACACCGTTTTTTAAAGTCTGGATGCTATAAGGGCATGATCCGCAAGCTCCCAACAACTCCACTTTCACAACCATATCATTTGTTAGTTCAACAAATCGTATGTCTCCTCCATCGGCAAGTAAATATGGCCTTACCATATCAATTGTCTCATTGATTCTTTTTTCGAAACCTTGTTTTGTTACTTCGTCCATTTTAATAAATATTTAATTATTTTGTTTTAATTTCTACTCTTTTTGTGGGTTCCATATTTGCATTTCGATCCTCGACAGCCTTAATTACAGCAGCAGAAAGCTCTTTAAATGCTTTTCCAATTAATGAATCTGCATCGTTCGCCACAGGATTCCCATAATCGCCACCTTCGCGAATACTTTGTACAATTGGAATTTGACCAAGTAAAGGAATATTTTCTTTTTCTGCAAGATTTTTACATCCGTCTTTTCCAAAAATGTAATATTTATTATTTGGCAATTCTTCCGGAGTAAACCACGACATATTTTCAATTAATCCTAAAACAGGAACATTAATGTGTTTACCTGTAAACATCTTAATTCCTTTTATGGCATCTGCCAAAGCAACATCCTGCGGAGTACTTACAATTACAGCACCGGTAACCGATACTTCCTGTACCATGGTTAAATGAATATCACTAGTTCCGGGAGGTAAGTCAATTAACAAATAATCCAGTTCGCCCCATTCTCCCTGATGAATCAGCTGCTTAATAGCACTGGTTGCCATGGCTCCGCGCCATACCAATGCATCATCCGGATTTATAAAAAAGCCGATCGATAACATTTTAACACCAAAATTTTCAACAGGTGCAATTAAATCAACACCATCCACCTGACGAACATACGGACGTTGCCCCTCCACGTTAAACATTTTTGGAATAGAAGGCCCGTAGATGTCGGCATCAATTAAACCAACTTTTGCTCCGGTTTTTGCAAGTGCAATTGCCAGGTTTGTCGCTACAGTAGATTTTCCAACACCACCTTTACCCGATGCAACAGCAATAATATTTTTAACACCTGTCATGGCTTCGCTGCTTTGATTCGCAACTTGTTTTCTTTCGGGCACTTTAATTGTTATATTACCTTTAAAGTCCAGATCTTTTCCTAAGTTATTCTCTAAAGCCTGAATACAAACTTTTTTCATAGAATTCGTAAATGGATCGTTTGGCTTTTTAAAGCTTAATGTAAATCCTGCTTTGTTACCATCAATCCAAACATCATCTACCATTCCCATTGAAACAATATCCTGGGCGGTTTCCGGATGTTTAACTGTTCTTAATACATCTAATATTTGTTTTTTAGAATATGACATGGTTTTTACGCTTATTTTTATTTAATTTAAATTAACGCAGCAAAGATAATAAAATAGTTATTAGATTCTATTTTTAATAATATGTTTTATATCAAAAATGAGCTTCATAATAAAACAGTTATAACAGAATAATAAAGATTTACAACTCTTTTATCGGATCCCAGAAAAGTTTCTCAAAATCCTTAATCTGATCATCTACAACTTGAATTCCTTCGTTTTCCAACAATTGTCTCATGGTATTGGAATTGCCAAAATGGTTTTTTCCGGTTAGTACACCTTTTCGGTTAACTACTCTGTGAGCAGGCACATATTCTTCCTGATAATGGGAGTCATTCATTGCCCAGCCTACAATTCGTGCCGATTGCGCCGAACCCAGGTATTTAGCTATTGCTCCATAGCTTGTAACCCGTCCAAATGGTATTTTGCGTGCTACCTCATAAACATTGTTAAAAAAACCTTCGTTATTCTTCTTCTGGTTCTTCAAGTTGTACCGAATTGTTTAATTTAAATTTAAGGTAAGTAATTGGTTTTCCCTGCTCTAAAAACTGCTGTTCGTAAAAGGTTTTAATAGAAAGTATGTCATCAACCACATCGGAATGATATAAGTCGTTCGTATCAATATATTTTTTTAGTTGATTCAGCTCAACCAGCTTTTTTGTATACTTATACAGCTCCTGGCTGTCGGTTTTAAGATTAACAATTCCATCGTTTTTTAGAAACTTCTGGTAATATCCGAGAAAGCGCGTTGAAGTAAGCCGTTTATAATATTTCTTAGGTTGCGGATCGGGAAAGGTAACCCAAACTTCAGCAATTTCTTCAGGTCCAAAGAATGAATTAATCAGATCAATCCGTGTTCTTAAAAAAGCTACATTTTTAATTCCTTCGTCCAATGCAGTTTTTGCTCCGCGCCACATTCGCGCTCCTTTAATATCAATTCCGATATAATTGATTTTTGGATTTTGCCTTGCTAAACCAACCGTATACTCACCCTTGCCACATCCTAATTCCAAAACAATCGGATTATCATTTTTAAAAAACTCGCTTGCCCATTTCCCTTTAAGCTTGTAATCCTTATTAAATACTTCATCGAACGCTGCCTGAATTACATGTTCGAAGGTATCCATCTCGGCAAATCTGAATAGCTTCTTTTTTCCCACTTTTAATAGATTTTTTATCGAAGTTCTGCTTTTTCAATTCTTAATCCGATATCAGAAATATGTTTTAAATTTTCTGTTCGCATTGCCTGAATATACTCGAAGCGGTATTTCCCCGAAATCGGAAACCGTATATTCTTTTTGTATAAGAACTGATTATCGTAAATATCGCCCCAGCCACTGCCTGTCCATTTTCCACGATCGTCGGCCAGGTAGCATTCAAAAGTATCTCGCAAGACTACTCCGCTTGGTGCAGTGGTGTGAATAAACAGAAATAAATTTTGCATACGATATTGCGATGTGTTTCGAACATTAAGGTAAATATTATGTGGATTAATTGTATCCTGAATATCTACTTCAAAAACCTTAACCGAATCCTTATGCCAGGTATAATCTGCTAACTCCAGGTTACGTTCATAAACCTGATTCGGGTCGCAGGAAACAAGCAATAGGATTGCAGCTATAAAAATCAGGTTAATCTTTATTCGATGTTTTATCATTTCTGTTTTTATTTCTTCTTGGTTTATTAGGGCGTTTTTTTCGTTTGCGATTCTTTTGCTCATCAAAGCGGGTTAAACTTTCCTGTCCTACTACATTCTGATAATCCAGTGGACCTTCGGCGACAATACTTTCAGCACTTACCAGTTCATTCGCTTTTTTACCCTTTTTATTTATTGCGATAATTTCATATACTCTTTCAGCAGTAACAGGAATAAAATTTACCATATTTACCGGATCGAAAGTATACCACATAATCCTTCGGAAAATATCAGTCTTCACATGGTGCGCTTGGCCGTTCTTGATTTCAAGTACAACATCTCTAGGTGGAAGATCTTTTTGCGCATCAATGTACACATCAAGTTCGTAGTTCAGGCAACATTTCAGTTTTCCACATTGCCCTGCTAATTTTTGTGGGTTAAGTGATATTTCCTGATGCCGGGCCGAGTTCGTTGTTACCGAAACAAAATTTGTTATCCAGGTGGAACAGCAAAGCTCTCTGCCACACGAACCAATACCACCAATGCGTCCTGCTTCCTGCCGGGCACCGATCTGGCGCATTTCAATTCTGATTTTAAACTTTTCTGCTAATATCTTAATCAACTCCCGAAAATCAACCCTTTCGTCGGCTATATAATAGAAAATTGCTTTTGTTCTATCTCCCTGATACTCTACATCTCCGATCTTCATATCCAATTTCAGGTCGGCAGCAATTTTTCTGGTCTCCAGCATGGTGTCATCTTCCTGCGAAGTTGCTTCGAACCATTTTTCCAGATCGGCAGGTTTAGCTTTTCGATAAACTTTTTTGAATTCGTATTTATCCGGATCTATTTTATGTTTATGAAGCTGCAACTTTACAACTTCGCCGGTTAAGGAAACAATTCCGATATCGTGGCCCGGAGATGCTTCAACAGCTACAATATCACCTTTTTGTAATCTTAATCCATTCGCGTTTAAAAAAAACTCTTTGCGCGTATTTTTAAAGCGCACTTCCACAACGTCAACCTTTTGTATTGAATCCGGAATATCGCTTAACCAATCAAAAGCCTGTAATTTTCCACAATTTTCTTTTTTATTGCATTCGCATGATTGTATATGATTTACAGGCTGACTTCCTGTATTTTCTGTATCCATAATAACTGTTTTATATATCGTTCACTTTTCTGGTAAAAAATAGTTAACCAGCAAAAGCTAATTCATTGCAAAAGTAATGAAATAAGCCCTAAAAAAATAATCCTTTTTTCAAACTAAACTATAAAAGCAACTCTGCTAAACTCTACTTAAACCTAAAAAACAATACAATAACTATTTTCTTATCAATTTTACCACCTGCAAAGCCATATCTAAAAATACAATTTTATTGTAAGCATTCATTTCTATATCTGCATGAGCCCTATTTAGCACCTGGTACAATTGATTAATATTCTCCTGATTAATAAACTGTGAGAATTTTTCAGAAAACGCAAACTCTTTTTGGGTAAGATATACCATATCCTTATTTTGGATATTGAGCATAAAATTTTCTCGGATTAAGCGTAAGGAATATATCAAAAATCCTTTTTGTTTTTCTCTGCCCAACCGCGATATTTCATCAACCCACTCAATTAAATCGATTATTTTTCGCTGATACGACAAACGCATTAATGTAGTAAACTGCTCAAAATTATAGTGCTCTTCGTCCGTTTTATATAAAATATTCTGAGCTTCGAAAAAGTTGCCATTTGCTAAATGAACAATGTCATTAGCTTTCTGCGGATCAAGTCCTAATTGATCAGTTAAAGCACTCAACATGCTTTCCTGATCGATTTTAGGAATTTTAATTAGTTGCGTTCTCGATAGAATGGTCGGAATAATCAATTCTGAGTTCTCAGAAACTAAAAGAAACAGTGTTTTTTCCGGTGGCTCTTCAATTAACTTCAGTAATTTGTTTGCTGCATAAGCATTCATTTTTTCCGGCAGCCAAATAATCATTATTTTATAATCCGACTCAAAAGTCTTCAAATTCAATTTTCTTAAAATCTCAACACTCTCATTTTTATTAATGATTCCTTGCTTATTTTCTACATCGATTATTTCGTACCATCGATTTTGATTTATATAAGGATTCTCGATGATGGTTTCTCTCCACTGTTCAATATAATCATCACTCACAGGATCTTTCTTTACCGATTTGGATGTGGCAACCGGATACACAAAATGTAAATCGGGGTGCACCAACTTCTTATACTTTAAGCACGATGGGCAAACACCGCAAGAATCATTTTCCTGTTTATTATCACACGACAAATATTGAGCATATGCAATGGCCAATGCCAGATTGCCCGAACCTTCGGGCCCTAAAAACAACTGGGCATGACTCACCCGGTTTTCCTTTACTGTATAAATTAGTTTTTCTTTAATATACTTGTGGCCTACTACTTCTTTAAATTGCATATACCTATAAAATTCTTTGTTTTAAATATTAAAGCAAAAATAACAATATTCAACATACAAATCACAAGGATTATAAAAACAAGAATTTACATTGTAAAAAGAATTTATATTAATTTCTTTGGAATTAGCATCCTTAATCTAAATGTTCATAAGTTAAAGCTTGAATAAAAATATATTTTTATCTTTAACCCTTCAATTAAACCCAACTTAAAATGTACTCCATTGACAACTATAATTTCGAAGGTAAACGAGTATTAATGCGCGTTGATTTTAACGTTCCCTTAAACGATAAACTTGAAATAACAGATGATACGCGAATTGTAACGGCCATACCTACTATACAAAAAATCATTTCCGAAGGGGGTTCTATTATATTACTCACTCATTTAGGAAGGCCCAAAGGCAAGTATAACGAAAAAATGTCGGTTAAAATTATTCTTCCGCATTTAAAGAAGTTATTAGATCGCGAGATCAAATTTGCCCCCGACTGTGTTGGCAATGAAGCACAACAACTCGCTAAAGATTTAAAACCGGGAGAGATACTTTTATTGGAGAATCTGCGATTTTACAAAGAAGAAACCGATGCTGACGAAACTTTTGCACGCAATTTAGCTGCTTTAGGCGATGCTTATGTTAACAATGCATTCGGAACTGCTCACAGAGCCCATGCATCTACTTTTACCATTGCAAAATACTTCCCCAAGAGCAGCATGTTTGGTTACCTGGTTGAAAATGAAATCAATAACATTGATAAAATTTTGCATCAACCCATACATCCATTTACTGCAATTTTAGGAGGATCGAAAGTTTCAACCAAAATACATATAATTGAAACCTTAATTGAAAAGGTTGATAATTTGATAATTGCTGGTGGTATAGGGTTTACCTTCGCAAAAGCCATGGGTGGAAACATTGGAAACTCATTGGTTGAAGAAGACTTTCTGGAATTTGCCCGGCATATTATTGAAAAAGCTGAAAAAAACAAGGTAAAACTCTATTTACCTACCGATTGTGTTATTGCAGATGAATTTAAAAACGATGCAAAAATTGATCATTGCAACATCATGGAAATTCCGGATGGCTGGATGGGTCTTGATATAGGAATTAAATCGGCTAATAAGTTTGCCGAAGTAATCGAAAATTCGAAAAAGATTCTTTGGAACGGCCCCATCGGGGTTTTTGAAATGCCAAGTTTTGCCATGGGAACATTAAAGGTGGCCATGTCTGTAGCACGTGCCACAGATAAAGGAGCTTTCTCGTTAATTGGAGGTGGCGATTCCATTGCAGCCGTTAATAAATACAGCCTTGCACATAAAATTAGTTATATCTCAACTGCCGGTGGTGCATTGCTTGAATATCTTGAAGGGAAAGAACTACCAAGTATAAAAGCTATAAAGCAGAACCTAACCATCGACCGGTATAATTTCGAAGGCAAAAAAGTGTTAATGCGGGTAGATTTTAATGTTCCGTTGGATGAAAATAACGAAATTACCGATACAACTCGCATAGTAACTGCCTTGCCAACAGCACGGAAAATATTGGCTGAAGGAGGTTCAATTATTTTCTTAACTCATTTGGGACGTCCCAAAGGAAAATATGATGAAAAATATTCGGTAAAACACATATTACCTTATTTAAACAAAGTGCTTGATGGTAAAGTAAAATTTATTGACGATTGTATTGGAGAGAAAGCTTTAATTGCATCTACTGTATTAAAACCAGGACAATGCTTGCTATTGGAAAATCTTCGTTTTCATAAAGAAGAAACCGAAGCCGATGAAGCCTTCGCAAAACAACTGGCCGATCTGGGTGACAGCTATGTGTTTAATGCTTTTGGTACAGCACACAGAGCGCACGCATCCACCTATACAATCGCTAAATTTTTTCCGGAAGATAAAATGTTTGGCTACCTGGTAGAGAATGAAGTAAATAACATTGATAAAGTTGTAAAGAAAGCTAAAAAACCTTTTACAGCAATTTTAGGCGGATCAAAAGTTTCTACTAAGATTCACATTATTAAAGCTTTAATTGAAAAGGTTGATAATTTAATTATTGGTGGTGGTATTGCCTATACTTTTTCGAAAGCCATGGGAGGTAAGATTGGAAACTCTTTGGTTGAAAATGATTTTATTGATGTTGCGAAACAAATTATATCAAAAGCTAAAGAAAATGGGGTTAATCTATACTTACCAACAGACTGTATTATTGCGGATGAATTTAAAAACGATGCGAATATTGAACACTGCGAAATAGATCAAATAAAAGATGGTTGGATGGGCTTGGATATTGGAATTAAATCAGCGAATAAATTTACCGAAGTCATTGAAAATTCGGCAACCATATTATGGAATGGGCCAATCGGTGTTTTCGAGATGCCAAACTTCTCGATGGGAACTCTAAAAATAGCTATGGCCGTAGCCAGGGCAACCGACAAAGGTGCTTTTTCGCTTATTGGCGGTGGTGATTCAATCTCGGCTGTAAATAAATATAGCCTGGCTCATAAAATAAGCTATATCTCAACAGCAGGTGGTGCATTACTTGAATATATCGAAGGAAAACAATTGCCAGCACTAAAAGCAATTATGGAAGATGTTTAA
>CAYVEW010000026.1:24391-34343 GCA_964450375.1 uncultured Bacteroidales bacterium | reverse complement strand
TTAGTATATATTCGGATCCTTCGCAACAAACTGTTTTGGTTTTTTTACCCAGCGACTCCAAATATACCAAGCTTTCTATTTGTTTAATTATTAGTTCTTTATCGGGTAAGTTTATCATTATCTGCTTTTCCACTGAGCGAGTAATTTTTATAAAAGATTAATAAATGTCGGATGTATTAATATTAAATTTGATATCGATAGTTAATCATTAGCAACTTATCTAAATAAAAGGAAAAAGACAGGGTCAATACAATTAACAAAAATTGCCCTGTCTTATCTTATTACAAGTATTACTTTATGGCTCTGCGATCTGCATTTCCGTCCGGATCGTTTAATACATAACCACCTACTCTGGGAGTTCCCAGCAAGCGGATTCCTGCAACATGTGGCGCAGCCATTGATGTTCCGCTAATTGTTCTATATGAACTACCTATCCAGGTTGAATAGATACTAACACCCGGAGCACACCAGTCGATTGGAGGGTTTCCATAATTTGAGAAACTGGCAAAACGGTTGTTAATGTCGTGTGCTGATACTGTGTAAATATAGGTACCATTCACTCGAGCAGGGGAACTATAATTTGCATTGCTATATTCGTTTCCTGCTGCAAGCACACACCATACGCCAGTGTTGGCAAGGTTTTTAACTGCATTATCCAAAGCTGTTGATGCAGGGCCACCAAGACTCATATTAACCACATCGCCAGCCCAGGCATTACTGCGAACGTAATCAACTCCGGATATAATTCCGGCATAACTACCACCTCCCTGATTTGAAAGTACTTTAACAGCAACAACCCATGCTCCGGCAGCAACACCTACAACACCAGTGCTATTATGTATAGCTGCAATTGTTCCTGAAACGTGTGTACCATGTCCATTGCCATCGTTGTAAGTCTCACCTGAAACAAAGGATCTGCTGGCTCCTGTCCATACATTCAAATCGGGATGATTGGTTTGAATACCCGTATCAAGTATCCATGCAACTTTATCGCCACTATAAACAGCAGCACCCACATGCGAAATTCCCCAGGGAGTGGTTTGTGCTTTAGCACCTACTTGTACATCAATATCTTTTTCCAATTCGAAATCCAATTGCACAAAACGGTTTGGCTCAATGTAATCCACATTTGGATTCTGCTCTAAATCAATACAATCTTTTTCGCTAAGTGTTGCTGCAACACCATACACAGTTCCTGTATAAACAAATTCGATTGATTCTGTTCGAATTTCTAATTCGTTAAAAACTTTCTCGTACTCTTTTCGAAAAGTTGAAACTCTTTCTTTGTAAAGTTCTCTTAAGAATTCATCATCCGATTTAAAATTCCGTTGATAGGAAGACTTTGTTTCATCGAATTTTGTAGCCATTTGCATTAGGTTTTTAGTTTCTTTAAAAACCACAATAAAGCTGTTCGGGATGATATCCCCGTGTTTTAATTCGCTTAATGATAACTGATCATCTAAAACAATCTCTTCATCAAGCTTGGTTTCCACCAATTCTTCTTTTTGGCATCCCCAAAAAGAAATACCGGCAACTAATGCCAGGCTAATAAATAGTTTTTTCATAAAATGGTTTTGTTAATAATTAGTATTAGAAATAAAGTATAAAGAAGCTGATTGATTGATCTCTTTATACCCGTTAATTGTTCTTTATTAATAGATTTAAGTCCTGAGTGGGCGGTGATTATTTTTTTATCGTTCAGGATGAAACGAATGGATTGTCTCATTTTAGGTGTGGGTGTTATTAGGTTAATAAATTATAAGTGGATGTGGGTACTTTTCAGTTTTTAAATCACATATTGTTGTTTTAGAAACACCAGGAATTTATCGTAATGTTTTGGCGAAATAATTATTTCCAGATCGTCTTTTAACAAAACATATCTGGTTAAATTTCCTCTTACTTTTTTAATGTAATCGGCATTAATTATATATAAATCGTGAATTTGAATGAATTTATCAGATGGCAAATCACATTTTAAGGATATCGAATTTTCCTGAATAAATTCTTTTGTTCCATCGGCACGATAGATATTGGAAAAATCGCCAATAGCTTCGATATAAATAATCTCACGAATATTTTTTAGCTGTTGGGTTTTGGGTTTTAGGTCGAGTGTTTGCATAACTTTATTTTTTGGGGTGCTTTTAAAAGGTTACCAACATCATTTAATACGTTGATAACCTTTTGATATACTAACTTAAAAACATCTAAACTACTTCTTGTAAATCAAAAACCTTTTTTAAACTCTCAAACAGATCATCCTTTTTATCCTGACTCACAAATATTTCTTTTCCGTTTTCCAGAATTACTTTCGAAGCATCTAATGGAAAAATAACCTGCACAAAGCGGAGATTTACCAGGCTTCTATGATTGAAACGAAAAAACCCGCGTTTTCTGAGCAGATATTCAAGTTCTGAAATCGTTAATAAAACTTCTTCGGTTGTATTGTCGGAAAAAACAATTCTGGATAAACTGTTTTGCGACTCTGCATACATGATATTGTTGCAGCTTAATACTTTTTTTCCTTGTATAGTGGTTACGTATATATTAAAATCTCTCATAGCATATAAATTAAATTGTTATTGGAATTTTAAACCAATATTCACGATTTTCTGAAAACAAGCTTAGCTCACCGTTTAAAAAGTTAATACACTGGGTAAGCACCTGATGATTAAACAGCTCAAATGAGTTATCCTGATCTGCTTCGTATAAATAATAGCTTTTGTTTTCGTCTGTATCTGCAGTTTCATCTTCCGACGGGCGAATAAAAATCCGGATATAATTAGAATCCTCAACCGCATATCCCAATTCGTAATTTTTAATTGGATAACGACTGGTAACGATATTAAATAGCAGCTGCATGGCCTTTTTTAATAGATATGCATCGGTGCAGACTTTTAAATCCTTTACATCCGACTCCCATACCAACATTACATTGATATCGCTTATTTTTTCTTCGTACTTTTTATCGTAGAAGGCTTCAACAAAATCCCAGATAAACTGATTTACATCAAATTCTGTTGCGTTTATTGTGTATGTCTCATTTTCGAAATAGGCTAAATCGATTATATTATCCACAAACTGTAACAATAAATCACTTCCTTTTAAAATTTCTTTTATATATCGCTTTTGATTGTTATAGGATGTATTATTAAGACTTAGCAATTTCGAAAATCCCATGATTGCATTTAAAGGAGTGCGTATTCCGTGCGAAATATGAGCAAGAAATGTGGTTTTTTCTATTTCATCATCTTGCTCTGCAACCCTCAGTGTTCTATTTGTTTTTATCCCGGATCTCATAGTATTATTTTTGAATATCTTTTAACATTTGGCGAGCATCTTTCTTATAATATGTGCTTTCGCTTGATAATTCGTTCAGAAGATTTTCAGCATGATGATATTCTTCTGTAACAACATAACAAAGCGCCAAATACCACTTGGCATGCTCCACAAATAAATTGTTATTATTTTCGATGATTTCGTTAAATGAATTGGATGCATTCTGGTATTCTTCTTCTTCCATATAGGTAATACCCGAATACAAATTCACCGCCATATCGTTTTTACGTATTTCTAAAACTTCTTCGAACAAAAGCATCGCTTTTTCAAAATCCTGCTCTTCGTATTTTTGAAGCGCACTTAAAAAAACACGATCTACTTCCATATTACCGGAACGATAGGTTACAGTAACTTCGTAAGGTTGATAGTATTTTTCAAAAACTGCCGTGCTATTAAGCTCGGGGTTTGTTAATTTATGCATCAATCCACCCGTTGCAACAAGCAAGGCCAGTGATGCTGCTGCATAATAAAGTTTCCGCTTGGTAAATGAACCAGGCACGCGCTTCACTTTCGGCTCATTATTGTACATAAAGTCGAGCGTTTCACGAAGTTGCATCACATCTTCTTCGATTATGGAGTTATTAATCTCAAGACTCAGTTCATAGTCTTTCTTTATTTCTGAATTAGTGGAAAGCAAGTCTTTAAATTCTTTAAGCTCTTTCTCTTCCAATTCATCATCAATGTACTTTTCAATCATTTCCAGGTTCATATGCACGAGTATTTTAAATTAATATTTATCTTATTGTATTCACAAAATCTTCTCTAAACAGACTTAGAAAAAGATTTTATAGTAGCTGTTAAAACCTTTTTATCTGTTTTTTATAATCGCTCCCTATTCCGCCATACGTTAAAACGGGCATTTACTGCCTTTCAATTTCTAAGGAAAATGACCAACCCGAAGAATTCTGGGTTGATCATTACTGTTTAGAACGTATTTGAATCGAAAGGGGGAGTACTTAATTGCTGGAATCTGAATCATCTCCGGTACCGGTTTTTGGCGGCCAGGTATCACCATTATCGCTTTCACCACCTTTAATCATTAACATCATGCCAAAATTCAACTGATCCGAAAAATTGTTTATTGATTTATTTGTATTTTTACTTCCAAAGATGTTTTTTAATGTTTTCATGGTTCCTTATATTTTAAATATTTATTTTAAGATGTCCTTCACCTATTTATTCCGAAAATGGCAAAAGGTGACCCCCTGTTTGGAACTTTTTTTTCATTTTTTTTAATATTTTTTTATAATTACTTGATTTTATGCGACTTAATTTTAGTATTTTTCAAAACTTTTTAACGAATTTTAAGTATACAATCGGTACAAGGTAAAATGATGTATTTAAAAAAACTCATAATTCTTTCTATATTATTTTCTTCATTTGCCAGAAATACTCCTGCGCTATGCATTGTGCATGAAAAACCACAGGATATTGAAAGCCGTGCTGCAGATTGTTATAACAAAGGCATTGACTTTGGCCGTGCGGGTATCTTAGATAGTGCATTGTTTTATGGCCAGCGCGCCGTAGAGCTTTACACAAGCATTCTGCCTACAGATTCCACGATGTTGGCTAATGCCTACCAAAGCTTAGGTATAATTAATAAAATACTCGGCAAATACACCGATGCCATTGAATGTTATAATAAAGCGGAAGAAATATATATTAATAAAAATAATGAACTGTTATTAGCATATATTTATGCGAATAAGGCAAACATATACTACATCCAACAAGATTATTCAAAATCATTAGATTACCATTATAGATCTTATGAAGTCTATATAAAAGACTCTGTTAGTAATAAAAATGCTATTGCTATATCATATAATAACACAGGAAATATTTATAGAATAAGAAAAGATTATCATGCAGCAATAAGATATTATAATAGAAGTTTACAGTATAGAACTAATTTAAAGTATATTACCTATAACAACCTTGCAAAATGTTATGAAAAATTAGAAAACTTTAATTTAGCTGATTTACAATATAATAAAGCAATTGGAGAAGCAATTAACACCTATGGAGTAAATAATATTTATACAGCAGGTATCTATTTAAGTTATGCCGTTTTTCTATCGCAACAACAAAATGAAATAGATGCATTTAATTATTTTCGCATGACAACTGAGATATACCAATCCAATTTTGGCGAAAAGCATCCCTATCTTTCAGATGCATATAATGAACTAGGCGAGCATTATCTTCGAAACGAACAACTGGACAGCGCCTTGCATTACTTTCAAAAATCATTAATTGCAATAAGCCCCGGGTTCAACAACATGAAGATTGATTCGAATCCTGAAATAAGCGAAGTGTTATCAAAAACTCACTTTTTAAGTGCTTTAAAAAATAAAGCCTTGGCTCTTCAGCTAAAAGCAAGCGAAAGCAACAACATCGAATTATATCAGATTAGTTTAGCTACTTTTGATTTGGCAAAAGAAGTTACAACAGCTATCAGGTCGGGATATTTAAACGATGAAAGTAAGCTTTTTTTGGCTGATAATGAATATGAAACCTTCTCGAATGCATTGCATACCAGTTATACTTTATACGAATTAACGAAACAGGATATTTACCTGGAAAAGGCATTTCACTATAGCGAATCGAGCAAAGCAGCTATTTTAAACGAAGCCATAAAGGAATCGCAAGCATTAAATATTGGCGGGATACCCGATTCATTATTAAACACCGAAAAGCAACTTGAGAAGAGTATCTGGAATTATGAAGAACTTATTTACGAGGAGAAAAGGAAGAAAAATCCGGATGAAAACAGATTACAATACTGGAATAAATATTTATTTGAGAATAAAAAGCAATTGGACGAATTAACCAAATACCTTGAAAACAACTATTCCAAATATTATGATTTTAAATACAAACAAAATACTCTTACTACATCGGAAATAAAGAAATCCCTTAAGAAAAAGGATATTCTGATCGAGTATTTTATAAGCAATGAATACATTTATACCTTTTTAATCAATCAGAATAAAACGGTTTTACTGCAAAAAGAAAAAGACAGTCATTTTGAAGAATACTTAGATACACTTTTATCATCGTTATCGAATAATAATTTCTCGTATCACGGGATGAGTGATTTTAATCAATTCCAGCAATCGTCTGCTTATTTATATGAAAAACTGATTAAACCAATTGAATCAGAGTTAAACGGAAAAAATTTAATTATTATTCCGGATGGACGTTTGGCATACCTGCCTTTCGAAACACTTATCAGCAAAAAGGATATTTACAACAAACTAAACTACAAAGAGTTACCTTATTTAATTAAATCAAATTCAATAAGTTATTCTTATTCGGCCAATTATTTACTTAACGAAAACAACAAGCATTCGGGGGTGCATAACTTAGCTGCTTTTGCTCCCACGTATACTAATATTGAATTGCTTGACAGCACGATGTTAGCAACACGGCAGGAATACCGTGAAAACCTTTTTCCGCTAAAAGGCATAAAAGAAGAAGCTGAGCAGGTGGCGAAATATACAAATGGCGATATTTATCTTGACTTTGATGCCAGTGAAAAAAAGTTTAAAGAAGTTGCGGCAAATTACGATATACTTCATTTAGCAATGCATACCATTATGAATGATGAAAATCCGATGTATTCAAAAATGGCATTTACTCAAAGTGAAGATCCGGGCGAAGATGGATTTTTAAATACCTACGAGCTTTACAACATGAAACTGAACAGCCGAATGGCAGTACTAAGTTCGTGTAACAGCGGTAGTGGAAAATTACACCGTGGCGAAGGAGTTATGAGCCTTGCCCGCGGATTTGTTTATGCCGGATGTCCATCGCTAATAATGACTCTTTGGTCGGTTGAAGATAAATCGGGAGTTAGTTTAATGAGCAATTTCTATTGGTATCTTAAAAAGGGTTTCTCGAAATCTGAATCATTACAAAAATCAAAAATTGATTTTATCGAGCAAGCCGATCAGTTAAAATCGCATCCTTACTTTTGGTCGGGTTACGTTGTTATTGGCAATAACGAAGCCTTGTTTACGCCCCATAAAAAGTATTATTATATAGCTGCAATCCTATTCTTGATCATTGGAATATATCTCAGGTTTCGGAAAACTAATTAATTTTCCGGAGTAAAGATTCTGCTTCCTGATGCATCGAAAATTTTTGATTGATAATTAGATTTAATACAATTTTTGAGTCTTCTGTTTTATTTTGTTTTAAATAATTCAACGCCAAATACCAATGTGCCTGTTCCAAAAAAATATGATTGCTGTTTGCAATTAGTTGTTTCAAATGCTTTTCCGAATCGGTCAGTTGCCCCTGCTCCAACTCACTAATTGCCAGGTAAAACAACAATAAATTGTTCGATTCATCTTTTTGAAGCAATTGACGCATTTGTCGAATAGCTTTCTCGAACTCTCCATTTTCGTACGATTCAAATGATTGTAAAAATATTTTTTCTTCTTCGGAGTCAACAAAAGAACGGGCATTAACTATTGAAGGGTATTTAGAATAGTATTGATCGTACAGATCTTCTTTATTAAAAGGATCGTTCGAAAAGAAAATAATAGAGACTGCTATTAAAACTGCCGCAACGGCTGCCACAGCCGAATATATGCGTATCTTTTTGCTGTGTTTAAATAAGCTTTCTTCGCTGGTTATGGAGTTTAAGGTATCACGCAAATCCATTACGTCATTTTCCGTTATTGCCTCGTTCAGGTTTTTTCTAAATAAAAACGCTTTCATGAGCTCCGGATCATTCCGCAGTAGATTCTCAAACTCCATTTGTTCCCGAACCGACATCTCTCCTTCCAGGTAACTTTCTATCAAATCATTCCTATCTTCCATCATTCTTCGTTAAAATTCGGATCACTTTTTATATATCGTATTAACTGCTCTTTGCATTTATATTTTTTTCGTTTCATAAACTGCATACTATCAATCCCCATTTCATCAGCAATCTCTGTTAAGGAAACTTTCTTTAAAAACAACTGTAATATCTTTTGACAATCTTTACTTAAACGCTTAAAATGAAGCTGATACAATTTATACTGTTCGTTTTTTTTGTACTCATCAATATGTACTTCTTCTATTTGCTCGTATTCGGCATAATTATTCTTATCTTCTTCAAGTTCTTTATTTTTGGCTAGTTGCTTAACCCAAATAAACCTGCAAACACTGTATAGATATGTTTTAAACGTAGATGATAAATCAAAAGTTCCATCTTTAATTTTACGGTAAATAATAATAATTGCCTCCTGAAATACATCTTTTGCGTCTTGTTCGCTCCCCTGATTATCGATTATAAACCGTTTAATCGTTGGGAAATACTTAGCATAGATAAACTGAAGTGTTTTTTTATCCTGATTACGAATACCTTCTATTAATGTATTACGGTCTTTGTATTTCAATTCGGTTAAGGAGTTAATATTTTATTTCCACTCAAATTTAAAAAATAAAAAAAGACCGCAAACAGTTACGGTCTTTAAATCATTTAATAATTTACTTTATAATGAATATAAATATTTAACAATTGTTTTATCCATAATTACTAATATAATGATACCGAGTAATGCCAATAAAATAAAAGGAGAAAAGCTCAACTCATTAAATAATTCGGAAAAAAAAGCAACAAAAGCATTCACAAACTCTGGCATTTTTAAGCCACTGAAGCCTGAGCCTGTGCCAAAACCGTTTTTAATAAAGAAATAAGCAATGTACCCAATAAGCATTGATCCGACTGCAATAAAAAGCCATACATTCGTTTTTTTATCATCTTTGGTAACAAAGCTAACGCTTACTTCGGGACTTTTTAAAATTTGCCCCATTACCCCTTTTGTAAAATCCGGAGCAGGTTGTTTAACCCCGCTTATCTGGACAAGTTTCCGGGTATATTCGTCTATATTTATTTTATGATTGTTCATAATATAGCCCTCACTTCTTCTTTTAAAATTAATTTTAGTTCGTCATAGAATTTTTTGCGTGCTCTGTGCAGTTTTACCTTTGCATTGGTAACACTTAACTGTGTGATATCGCATATTTCTTCTATGGTACTTTCGTTTAAATAATATAAAGTAATTAATAAAGCATCATCTTCTTTTAATTGTTCAATGGCTTGATTAATATATTTCTTTTGTTCGTTCTGTTTTAATTCATTAATAGCACTATATGTTGATATAACATCTGTTTCAGGTAAATTCTCCTGATCCATTTCGGTTAATTCGATTCGTTTTTTTCTTAATTTCGATATGGCTCCGTTAAATGTTATTCGGTACAACCAGGTCGAAAATTTTGATTCAAATTTAAAATCTTTTAACGAACTGTAAGCTTTTACAAAAGTATCCTGAGCTAATTCTTCGGCATCTTCTACATTTTTTAGCATTCGAAGTGCAATGGTATAAACAAATCCTTTATGCTTATCAACCAATAAACTAAAAGCATTTATATCGCCGTTTAGAACTCTTTCTATGTAAAACCGATCGTCTTTCAATCCCTTTCTTTTTTTACTATGACGCAAATATCATAAAGAGGTTACAAGAATAAAAAAACAAGTTACATTATTTTTTTAATGGAATGTGTAACCACTTAAAAAAAACCGGCGTCATAGCAATAAAACAATGTTACACTAAAA
>CAYVEW010000026.1:0-24291 GCA_964450375.1 uncultured Bacteroidales bacterium | reverse complement strand
TGTAACCACTTAAAAAAAACCGGCGTCATAGCAATAAAACAATGTTACACTAAAATTAATACAATTATGAACGATTTAGATTTTTTAGTAGGTATAGCTTTCTTTGCAGTAGTATATGGAATCTTCCATTTATATGTAAGAAGAAAAGAAAGATTAGCTTTAATTGACAAAGGCTTAACTGCTTCCATTTTTAACAGCGAAGCAAATGTATCGCCAAGTTTGAAATACGGTATATTTTCAATTGGCATAGCCATTGGTTTTTTAATGGGCGAATTACTTTGCGAGTACACTCGCATGAACGAAGGAATTGCCTATTTATCGATGATTTTCTTGTTTGGTGGTATAGGATTGGTTTTTTACTATTTTATTGCTAAGAAACATAAGAGAGAATAGTAATTAGTTTTTGCAAGAAAAAAGTTTTTATTGCCTACACGAAATAGAAAAGCAGCTTTCGGAGCTGCTTTTCTATTTACATGTATGGGTTTATTTTGATTTACTTAAAATCATTCTGATGATTGCCTCCTGACACACCGGGCAGAATGCTTTCGCTTCATTTGTTTTCATTCGGCAATCCATGTATGGACTATACATTCCTTTGTGAACATAACCGCCACCTTCATACACTCCTATCTTGTTTTTATTCGATTTTACACGTGGCGTTGGAACGGGTGTGCTTTCATCAAGTTGGTCTTTCCATTTCTTTTCAAAATCTTTTAGTGTGGTTAAGTTTGCTTGCCAGGGTTCAATCTCGAGATTAAAGAAATCATTATACGAGGTGGATGAGTTATAATATTCATCGCCCAATGCAGCAAAGGAATGCCCAAACTCGTGAACAAATACAATTTCCGATAAAGGATGATCAGCAGAAAAAATGCTGTAATGATTATAAATTCCACCACCTCCATATTTGTCGGTATTTACCATAATACAAATATCGTCGTAAGGCACTACAGATGCAATATCGCTTACCGCAAAAAAATCTTCGGTTGTCAGGTATCGTTCGCTATCGAAAGTATAAAAATTACTTTTTACTGCAGTTTTCTTGTAAATTCCCTCACCCGGAATATCAGTACCCGATTCTTCCGAAACAGATTTAACGATCCAAATGTTAAAATTTTGTTTGTATTGATCGAATGGCTTTTGTGTAAATAAAAAATCGACAAAGCGCTTTGAATCCTTTTCAAACTTATCCATTTCGCTTGCTGTATAACCCTCAGCAATAAAAACTAAATCTACTTTTTCCGAAGGATCGCCATGATCAACTATCTTTTTGTGTTCGAAATCCGATTTCTCGGGATTAATAAAATAATCTTCGGGATTAATTTCTAATTGATAAACCTGAATAAAATCCCCATCCCAATTTCGACTGTATACATTTAATGTTACTTTGTTTTTCGGATAGGGCACAACAACACTTTGGTAAAAAGCCTTATTTCTGCTGTTGGCTTCGGAAGTGGTTTGCCATTCTTCGAACAAAGTACAAAAACCCTTAGAATATATTAAGCTGCCAGAAGATTTATCTAAAACTTCAACCTTGTATTCGCCATAGTTAAAAGGATTTATTAAATTTTCCTTTGAACCTCCCCAAAACGATTCTTTCTTTATATCTTTTAAATAAATAGTTTCGGAATCGGCATTACCGGCAAAAATAAAATCGACTCGTAAAGACTTGTCTGTGAAGTAATCGTTATACAGCAGCTGAGCATTGCTTTGCATACTTAAGGCAAGAATGATTGTTAATACAATATATTTCATGTTTTTATTTGTTTAATAATAGTCTTATTTTCGTTGCTAATTTACTAATATGATTTCTTAAAATAAGACTATGAATTCAAATTTTGGATTAAAACTAAAAGAATTGCTTTTACAGTTAGGATTGTCGGAGCAATCTGCCATTACATTAAAAACAGTCATCATCATTACGCTTATTTTAATCTTGTCGTTTTTGGTTTACTTTATAACCAACCGGATTATATTTAGAATCATACGAAAAATTATTACCAAATCGAAATACACATGGGATGATATTCTATTTCAGCCGAAGGTATTTAAGCGTTTATCGCATTTAGCTCCGGCCATAGTTATTTATATTTTTGCAAAAGTAGGATTGGCTGATTTTCCCAATGCAGCATCACTGGTGCAGTCGGTAACATACATTTACATGATTTTTGCTGGAATGCTGACACTGGATGCTTTTTTAACCGCCTTACACGATGCCTATTTAACGCTTCCTATTGCAAAAGAACGACCAATAAAAGGGTATATACAAAGTGTTAAAATCATCATATTTGCATTTGCTATTATTGTGGTACTTTCCGTTATTTTAGGGAAATCGCCCAAAGCACTTTTAGCAAGCCTGGGTGCGGTTGCAGCCATTTTAATTTTGGTTTTTAAAGATACCATCCTGGGGTTTGTATCAAGTATTCAGCTATCGGCAAATCAAATGGTTAAGCCGGGCGATTGGATTAGTATGCCCAGTCGCAATGCCGATGGAACAGTTCTTGAAATCACACTAAATACGGTAAAAGTTCAAAACTGGGATAGAACCATTTCTACTATTCCGACTTATGCACTGATTTCTGAATCTTTTCAAAACTGGAAAGGAATGGAAGAATCGAAAGGCCGCCGGATTGCCAGATCGATTAATATTGATTTAAAAAGTGTTAAGTTTTGCGATCAGGATATGCTCGAAAAATTTAAGAAAATAAAACTTATACGAAATTATATTGACGAAAAACAAGTTGAAATAGAAGAACATAACAAAAAACTGGGTGTTGATGATAATGATCGGGTAAGTAGAAGAAACCTAACCAATGTAGGGGTTTTTAGAAAATATGTTGAAATTTACCTTAATAATCATCCAAAGGTACACGGAGAAAACTCAGGCTATACGTTAATTGTCAGGCATTTTCAGCCTACAGAAAAAGGATTACCCATACAAATATATTGTTTCAGCAAAGAACAGGCATGGGCTAATTACGAGCAGGTGCAAGCCGACATCTTCGATCATATCCTGGCTGTGGTTCCTGAATTTGAATTACGAATATTTCAAAATCCTTCGGGAGACGATTTTAGAAGTTTATCGAACAAAATTTAAACATTCCATCGTGCGAATTATTCTAATCATCGTTTTTTCATTGTTGCCATTTCATAGTATTCGGGCACAAAGAGTATATGTCGTTAGTAATGACTACCAGGCTGATGTAAAAGTTTTTATAACCGAACATGAATACCAGGCCGATTTATTGGTTTATAAAGTAAGTTACGATTATGATGCAAAAGATAACCGGGGATTATGGTATTTTACAAACTACGATTACCAGGCTAAAAAAAAGATTTACTATACGAAGCATGAGTATCAGGCCGATTTAAAAATCTGTTTTGTAAATTACGAATATCAGGCAAAATGGAAAAATCTTGAAAAGAAACATTTATTATTTTAACTCGTAATTAGTACTAAATACTTTTTTGTATTTTCGTGCATCTTTTATTCAACCAAAAATATATTGTTTTAACTATTTATGGCTATCCGGAAACTAAAACAATCCATCAAAAATAAGATCAACTTATCAAAAAATGATAAGGAGTCCGGGAGTATTATTGAAAGCCACAAAAATAATGAACAAACGGAGGAGTTGGTTGAGTTAAACAAACACCTGAAAGAATCGCAGGAAGAAAAAACAAAATTATCGGATAAAATTGCTAACCTGGAAAAGGCACAGGATATAATCTTCGAACAATTTAAAACCTTAGAATTTCAGCGAGCAGAATTAGAAGAACAGCAGAAGAAGCTGGAAGATGCTTCTGAAAAGTTTCGTACCCGAACCATCGATCTTTTTGGTAAAATGATCGACCTGAAGAAAGCAAAAAAAACCATTAGCCTGCAAAACGAAAAACTTGAACTCCAGCAAAAAGAAATTGAAAATCATCAAATATTGCTTGAAAAATCATCGGAAAAATTCCGGGATCGAACCATTGAGCTTTTTGGGAAAATGATTGACCTGAAAAAAGCAAAAAAAACAATCAGCTTGCAAAAAACCGAGATTGAGAAGCATAGGGAGCAATTAAAAGAATTAAATGCAAGTAAAGACAAATTCTTCTCAATAATTGCCCACGATTTACGTAACCCGATTGCAGGATTTTTAAATCTGACCGATGTTTTATCTACCAATTTTGAAGTTTTATCGGAAAATGAGCGTAAAGAGTTTATTGAAGTAATGAATCAGGCATCAAAACAGTTGTATAACCTGCTCGAGAACTTATTACAATGGTCGCGCGCTCAAACAGGAAGTATTAAATACCAACCCCGACATATTGAACTGAAAAAGATGGTAGATAATGCCATTGATTCGATGATGCTAAATATCGAAAATAAGAAATTAAAACTAAATCTGCATATTAGCCCGGATACCATCGTTTATGCTGATGAAAACATGATTACAACCGTTATCAGGAATTTATTGAGCAATGCCATTAAGTTCTCCAACCCGGAATCATCTATTAATTTGCGTTGCGCCATAAATGAAGAGTTTGCCGAATTTACTGTTACTGATCAGGGAATTGGAATAAAAAAAGAAGTACAGGAAAAACTATTTAAAATAGACCAGCACGTTACTACCGATGGAACATCACAAGAAAAAGGCTCAGGTTTAGGATTAATTCTTTGTAAAGAATTTGTTGAAAAGAATGGTGGCCAAATTTGGGTAGAAAGTGAATTAAACAAAGGAGCTTCGTTCACATTTAACCTTCCCAGAAAACAACAAACAAGTAATTAAGAAAGAAAATACCTAAGCAAGATCAGTAAATGGTCCAACCAATTCATCTTTCATAAAAAGTTATCACAAAATTACCGGGAAAACTGAAAAATAAGGGTGCCGGTTTTTATTTCACCTTAAAACCAGCTTAACTTAATCGTTGCTTTACTGCCTCGTAAATTAATACACCCGCTGCAACCGAAACATTTAAAGATTCAATTTCGCCTAAGATCGGGATTTTAACCATCTTATCGGCTACACGCAAGAGTTCCATTGAAACTCCTGTATCTTCGGCTCCCAATAACAATGCAGTTGGAATAGAAAAATCAACCTGGTAGTAATTTTCAGTTGCTTTTTCGGTTGCTGCTACAATTTGTATTCCTGACTCTTGCAAGAATTTTATTGTATTAGATAAATTTTTTACCCGGCACACAGGAATTTTAAGTAATGCTCCGGCTGATGTTTTTACAGCATCGGCAGAAATTTGAGCCGATCCTTTTTCCGGAATAATAATTGCATCGACATTAGCACATTCGGCTGTTCGGGTGATGGCTCCGAAATTACGCACATCCGTTACTTTATCCAAAATCATAAATAATGGATTTTTTCCCTGCTCAAAAATTGAAGGTAAGATATTTTCAATACTCTGAAACTCAATCGGTGAGATAAAAGCAAGCACACCCTGATGATTTTTCATGGTTACCCTGTTAATACGCTCGTTTGGAACATATTGAAACGGAATTTGCAATTCCTTAACCAAGCCCATAAGCTCGTAAATCAATTCGCCTTTTAAGCCACTTCGGATCATTAACTTATCAATGTTTTTGCCCGATTTAATTGCTTCGATAACAGCTCGTATTCCAAATAAAAAATCCTTATTTTCTTTCATTACATTTACTTTTGATAATAATATACTTCTCCGCTTTCCCAAACCTTTATTGCTTCGTTCCACCCGGTTGATTTCAATTTCTCGCGATCTAATACAAAATGATTAATGCTAAACGGGTTTCGATGATATTTAAAGGTGAAACTATATCCCGGACCTAAATCTACCGGATTGTAAATCCACTTTTCTTCTTCGTCCGATTTAAAAACATAATCGGGGATTCCGTAAATAATATAAATCATCCCACGATCTGTTTTCCATCCCTCTACAAAGGAACTAAAATAAAAGTTGGCAAACATTACCCGGTTATAAAAAAGTTTTAATAATTCACGAGATTTATTGGTGTTATTGGCTTTTTCTAACCAGAAATTATCAACAGCAAGTTTAGTTAAGCTTCCCGTTGAATCGCTTTCATAAATGCTATCATTAACACCAAAATATGCTAAAGGCTCTATAAGCTCCTCGGGTGATTTAACCCATGGGAAATTTTCGCCAAAATTAATTAAGGGATAACCATTTTCAGGCTTGCTTTCTGTTGTTAGGTAATAAATACCCTTGTTTTTAAATAACTCATACGCTATTGAGTCGGTATACAGCACCCAACTGGAATCATACGCTAAAAAGTTATAATGTATTATTTCATTCTCGTATGGCGGAGCAGGAATATCATGTACTTCGCCAAAATAAAAAACATTTAACGAATCAGGATTTTCCTTATAATAATTTACACGAAACAAGGTATCGTTCTGATAATGATTTGAAACAAATAGATCTCCATTAATTCGGTTAGAACACAAAAAATCCTGTATATTTTTTTCTGATGACCGGTTCAAATGTAAAAAAGAGTATTGTTTACTTTTCCTGTTTAAATCAGTTGTAATAACTTCTAAAATATAATCGAAACCTTTTTGAGAAGATACCGGAATCTCCATTCGATAAGATTTTCTTTTCGTTTCCTTATCAAAATTGAAAGTCAGCTTTGAACTATCAACCAGGCGATCCTTTTCATTTAAATCGTATACATTATAACTTACTTCAACTCGGGCTTGCAGCTTGTTTTCGGGATTTGCCTGATTGTATAATAATTCGCCGGCATTAAGTTTCATTACAATTAATGATGATGTATCGGATGTATTATAAACCCGCAGTTCGGGTCGTATTGTTGAGCTTGCCGGATTATAAATCATTTCCAGGTTACGGGGAATCACATTTTTGTTTGAACGGCATCCAACGAATATAACCACACCAATGATTAAGAGATATTTCAGCTGATTGAACATAGAATTTTTCCGGTTTACTTAGCTAAAGATAGTTAATTTCTTTCTTGTTTCAACTCATCGGTTTCAATAGTTAGCTCTCCCCACAAGTGCATTTCCGATTCCAACTGTTTTTTAAGCGTATCATACTTTGAAAAAAGTGATGGATCATTATTTATTTTCTCCGGATCAGATAAGATTTTTGCGAGTCGTTCAATTTCCTGTTCAATTTGTTCAATTCTTTTTTCGCAGTCTTTTAATTTATTTTCTGCCTTTCTTATTTTCTTATCGAATTCTTTTCGTTCAATGTAAGATAGTTTATTATCCGATATGGTTTTATCTTTTTGCGTTGAAGTTTGCTTTTCTTTTTGTTCCAGTTCTTTTAGATTTTCCAGTTTTCGTTTTCTTAAAAACTCATAAATACCACCAATATGCTCTTTAATTTTTTTATCGCGAAACTCGTATACCTTTTCAACCAAACCATCCAGAAACTCCCTGTCGTGCGAAACAATCACCAGGGTTCCCTGGTAATTATTCAGTGCATTCTTAAGAATATCCTTCGAGCGCATATCCAAATGATTGGTAGGCTCATCGAGTATTAATAAATTATATGGTTTTAAAAGTAATTTAGCCATTGCCAGTCGTGAGCGTTCGCCACCTGAAAGCACTTTTACCTTTTTATCGATATCTTCGCCACTAAAAAGAAATGCACCCAGAATATCGCGGATTTTTAATCGCACATCACCCACGGCAATATCGTCAATGGTTTGGAAAACAGTTTTCTTTTCGTCGAGTAACACATCCTGATTTTGGGCAAAATATCCAATGGAAACATTATGCCCGATTTTTAACTCACCATGATAATCCAGTTCGCCTGTAATAATTCTCGATAAAGTAGTTTTTCCCTCGCCATTGCGCCCTACAAAAGCAATTTTTTCGCCACGCTGAACCGTTAAGTCGATATCGGTAAATACCGTTAAATCTCCATATTTTTTTTCAATACCTTTTGTTTGAATTACCAGATCGCCAGAACGGGGCGCCGGAGGGAACTTTATATTTATGGCTGCTTTATCTTCTTCGTCAATTTCCAGCCGATCCAGCTTTTCAAGTTGCTTAATTCTGGATTGAACCTGAACCGCTTTGGTAGCTTTATATCGGAACCGCTCAATAAACTCTTCAGTTTCTTCAATTAATTTCTGTTGATTACGGTAAGCAGCCATTTGCTGTTCTCTGCGTTCCTTTCTTAATACCACATATTTCGAGTAAGGCACATTGTAATCATTAATTTTGCCCATGGAAATTTCAACCGTTCTGGTGGTAATATTATCTAAAAAAGCCCGGTCGTGCGAAATTAAAACAACCGCTCCCGGGTAATCCTTTAAAAAATCTTCGAACCACTGAATTGCTTCAATATCCAGGTGATTAGTCGGCTCGTCGAGTAGTAAGACATTGGGTTTTTGCAATAAAATTTTTGCTAATTCAATACGCATTCTCCATCCACCACTAAACTCAGATGTAGGCCGCGAAAAATCAGTCGGTCTAAAACCAAGGCCCAGCAATGTTTGCTCGATATTTGCTTCTATTGATCCACCACCCAGCAACTGGTAACGTTCACTGGCTTCTGTTAAATCATGGATCAGATTTAGGTATTCTTTTGATTCATAATCGGTTCGATCACCTAACTGGATGTTAATTGATTTAATCTTCTCATCAAGTTTTAGCACTTCCGAAAAAGCTTCACGGGCTTCGTCAAAAACAGTACGGGTATCTTTACACACCATGTTCTGTGGCAAATAACCAAGGCTAATATCTTGTGGTGTAGTTACAATTCCGCTTGTGGGTTGCTGAATCCCCATAAATATTTTTAAGAGGGTTGATTTACCGGCACCGTTCTTACCTACCAGGCCAATGCGATCCTTTGGATTTATTAAAAAAGAAACATTATTAAACAACTGAAATCCACCAAACTCTACTGTTAATTGATCAACCGATATCATAAGCCAATTTATAATTTCAGCAAAGATAAAATTTCTGCATAGAAATATATCATTTAAGCAGATACATTAAAGAATTATGGTATGATGTTATATCTTTGCAAAAATTAAAAATCAGTAAAAGTGGGAAGAAAAAGAAGATTGTTGCCGATTATAAAAAATGTTGAAGTTTTAAACATTGCCGCCGAAGGAAAATCCATTGCAAGAATTGACGATAAAGTGGTTTTTATCACCCAGGTAATTCCGGGCGATATTGTTGATATACAACTTACCAAAAAGCGCACTAGCTTTATGGAAGCAGTTCCGGTAAAGTTTCATAAATATTCGGATTTAAGAGTAAAAGCTTTTTGTGAACATTTTGGAGTTTGCGGTGGCTGCAAATGGCAAAACCTTCCGTACGATGAACAGTTAAAATATAAACATCAGCAGGTAATAGACAACCTGGAAAGGATAGCTAAAGTTGATTTACCTGAAGTAGACTATATTTTAGGTTCCGAAAAAACAACTTACTACAGAAATAAACTGGAATATACTTTTTCGAATAAACGTTGGCTTACGAAAGATGAAATTAAAACCAATGATGATTTGAAACAAGATAATGCACTTGGCTTTCATGTACCCAAAATTTGGGATAAAATTGTAAACATCAATAAATGCTACTTACAAGCTGATCCGTCAAATGCTATTCGTTTAGAGTTTAAAAAATATGCTGACGATAACAACTTAGCGTACTTCGATATACGTAAGCAGGAAGGTTTATTACGAAATCTGATTATTAGAACATCAACTACCAATGAATTAATGGTAATTGCTGTTTTTTATCAAAATGATCAGGATGCTATCACAAAATTATTAAATCACATCCACACAAAATTTCCCGAAATTACTTCGTTAATGTATATTGTAAATTCAAAATCGAACGACTCGATAAGCGATCAGGAAGTAATTTTATTTAAGGGAAATGATTTTCTGTATGAACAAATGGAAGATTTAAAATTTAAGATCGGACCTAAATCGTTTTATCAGACCAACTCAGAACAAGCGTATAATTTATATTCGAAAGCCAGAGAATTTGCCGGCTTAACCGGTAAGGAAATTGTTTACGACCTTTACACCGGAACGGGAACTATTGCCAATTTTGTGGCGAAAAATGCCAAAAAAGTGGTTGGACTTGAATTTGTTCCCGAAGCAATAGAAGATGCCAAAGTTAATTCGGAGATTAACGGAATAAAGAATACCGCCTTTTTTGCAGGAGATATGAAAGATATTTTAACCGAATCGTTTATTGCAGAAAACGGAACGCCAGATGTTATTATTACCGATCCGCCACGGGCAGGAATGCATAAAGATGTGGTTGAAATAATTATGAAAGCAATGCCTGAAAAAATTGTATACGTAAGTTGCAATCCATCAACACAGGCAAGAGATATTAATTTACTCGATGTTAATTATAAAATAACAAAAGTGCAGCCGGTAGATATGTTTCCACATACGTATCATGTAGAAAATATTGTATTGCTGGAACGAAAATAAACCGTTGATTTATTAGTAAAAGCAGTTAATGTCCGTAAAACCGTTATCTGTCACAATATCAGTAAATCCATTTGTTTATTGGTAATATTTATTTAATTTAGCTTACATGGATAAGCTATTACATAGATCATAACACTCTATCCGGCAAATTTTAGCAGGTAATAATGATACAAGATACATCTCAGGAAAAAAAAGGGTATTATAGTTATATCGATTTACTTTTCGGACGAAGAGAAGAGTTTAGTCTTGAGCATCGCTTTTTTAATTCGGTGAGTTTGTTTTCTGCTTTAGCTGCCAGCTTTGCAACCATTACAAATATTGCGTTAAAGCTAAATATAAAGCTTACCCTTTTTACCTTATTTTCGGGCCTGATATTGTTTGTGTTTTATTATCTGTCGAGAAAAAAACACAAATACAAGCAACTGATAACACCGTTTATTGTTTATTCATTAATTGTATTATCAATCGTATGGTTTTTTAATGCAGGATTGGAAGGCCCGGTAGTTTTTGTTTATTTGGTAGGACTGGTTTTGTTTGTGATTATCACCGAAGGTAAAAACAGGCTCATTGTCATCTCCTTTTTTTTACTTGATCTGATTGTGTTATTTAGTCTGGAACGCTTTTACCCAAATCTGGTTACAGTTTACGAAAGCGAAGTAATACGATTCTACGATGTATCCATCACATTTCTCTTTTCGTTTATATTGATTTTTTGGGTTGTTGCCATTTTGGTAGAAAGCTACCGCGAAGAAAAAGCAATTAATACCTCGCAACGCGATAAGCTCATATACCAGAAAACGCAGATTACAGATAGCATACAATACGCAAAAAGTCTACAAAATGCCATATTAACCGATCGGGCAGTAATAAAAAAGATTCTTCCGAATCATTTTATATTTTATAAACCCAAGGATATTGTTAGTGGCGACTTTTACTGGGTAAAAAAAGTTAATGAAACTACTGTTATTGCCATTGCAGATTGCACAGGCCACGGAGTTCCGGGTGCCTTTATGAGCGTGTTAGGCATATCTCTGCTAAATGAAATTGTTCGACGAAAAGAAATTACAAAAGCCAACCAGGCATTAGAAGTATTAAGACACGAACTTAAAGAAACCTTAAATCAGTCGGAAAGTGATTATTCATCAAATAACGGGATGGACATTGCCTTGTGTATTATTAATCATAAAGAAAAGGTGATTCAATATGCAGGTGCCAACACACCATTATACCTGATTCGTGATAAAAAATTAACTGAATATCGTCCTACTCGAAATCCAATCGGATTAACCCCCATTGAAATCCCATTTAAAAATAATGAAATTGAATACACCCCCACCGACATATTCTATTTATTCTCTGATGGTTATATTGATCAGTTTGGTGGTGACGACGGGAAAAAGTTCCGTTCGAGAAGATTTAAGCATCTGCTACTCGAGATTCATGAAAAGCCCATGGTTATTCAGCGCGATTTTATTGATCTGAATCTAAAAAAATGGATGGGGAAAAAGAATGAACAGGTTGATGATATTTTAATATTTGGGTTTAAAATATAAAAAAGCCATCCAAATATAACTCTGGATGGCTTTGCTGTTGATTTATTTATAATTATCAGACTTTCTCCGGTATTTTTTCTTCGGGATGTTCACTTTTAAATGTTTTCCAATAATCTTTTATAGTAAACTTAACTTCTTTATGTAGCATCAGGATTCCGAATAAGTTCGGTATTGCCATAAATACTACCGTTAGCAATGATAAATTCCATATAATAGTGGTATCGGTAAAACCGGCAATAAAAAAACCTACAACATATAACATCCGGTATATAAATACATATTTAGTTCCAAACAAGAAAGTAACTGAACGGTCGCCATAATACGACCACGAAATGGCTGTAGAAAAAGCAAAAAGCAATAAACCAATGGATACAATATACTTACCCCATTCGCCAAAAAAACTTTTTGTAAATGCTTGCGCTGTTAGTGGAGCACTATGTATTAGCGATTCGCCCTTTAAGGTCACATTTACATCACTACTGGCAATACTTCCCTGATTAACTTTAACTTTTCCGGTATATAAGTCATCTCCATTATAAACCAACACATTCTCAGCAACCGAACGTGCATGTAAAATGGTTAAATTATTCTCAATATTTCCGTTTGTTATCTCTAATTCGCCAGTAAATAAAGGCAGTGGTTTTTTACCGGATAAATGTTTTGCCATTGCCTGCTGATCTTCTGGTACCTGATCATTATAGGTATCGGCAAAAACAATAACATCGGTATTCTGAAACTGATTATCAATTTTTTCATTCCAAACCCCCGATGATAATAAAACAAGTCCGGTAATAGTACAAATAATAATTGTATCGATAAAAGGCTCTAAAATTGCTACCAGACCTTCCGAAACCGGCTCGTGTGCCCGGGCAGCAGAGTGTGCTATCGGAGCAGATCCCTGACCAGCTTCGTTGGAGAATAAACCCCGGTTTACACCATTATTAAACATAAAAGCAAAACTTGCTCCCAGGAATCCTCCTACAGCAGCCTGTCCCGAAAATATATTTGAAAAAACAGCAGCAAACGAAGGTAAAATATTTTGGTAATTGGTAATAATAACGGCAAATGCACCAATTAAATAAATTAAAGCCATACCCGGCACTAATCGTTCGGTAACTTTAGCAATTCGTGTAATTCCACCAATAATAACCACAGCTAATAAAACAGACATAACAGCTCCTGTGATTATTCGATCGATACCGAAAGTTGCCAAAACAGAATCGGTAATACTATTTATTTGTGGCATACTTCCCGACCCAAACGACGATAATATAGTTGCAGCAGCAAAAAAGATACCCAACCATTTACCTGTTTTTATCAGTTTTCCATTTTTAAGCGTAATGTTTAATCTTTTCTTCATATAGTACATTGGGCCACCGGCAACCTGTCCCTTTTCGTCGAAATCGCGATACTTGTGCGAAAGTGTTACCTCAACAAATTTGGTACACATTCCAAAAAATGCAGTTACCAACATCCAAAATAATGCAGCCGGTCCACCCATGTGAATCGCCAAAGCAACACCAGCAATATTACCTGTACCTACAGTTCCGGAAAGAGCTGTTGTTAAAGCCTGGAAATGCGAAGTATCGCCCTGATCACCTTTTTTGTCAAATTTTCCTTTTACAATTTTTATGGCATGTCCGAAATATCGTATTTGTGGAAATTTCAGGTAGATCGTAAAAAACAAACCCGTACCAATAAGAAAAAAAACAAACCACTCATGTCCCCCCAGGAAACTATGAAGGGTTTGGAAGAAATCGTTTAGTCGTTGCATAATTTTTAGTTTCGTTTATCACTGAATTTTGAAATGTTAACAAACGTACATAATGTTTTTTATGAAAACAATACCCAAACTTCATAAAAAACATGATGTAAGTTCCCTGCTATGACTTATATTTTTGTAATTTTTGAACAAAAATATAAGTTTATAAAGGAAATGTAATAATATTTGATAAAGTTCAAAATTCAAAATTTACCATGTTGTTTGGATAACAAATTTGCGGGTAGGTTTAAATGAGCTGAGAATAAAATGGATCAGTTTAATATTCGGGTGGATTAAATTAATTTTATAACATTTACAGCAATTAAAAAATACTTAACACAAAAGGCGCAGCGCACTGATATATTTATAGAATTGATCGGAGATAATATGAATATATCAGTGCGCAGCACCTTAATTTCTTATTTTCCGAAAAAATAGTGCATCTAATAGTACTAATTTAATGGAATAAAGATTAAGAAATTTTATCAATCCACCCTAATATTAAACTGTCGCAATAGAATGCAACTATCCCAATTAAACTACTAAATAAAAGCAACTTAACGTGTAAACGCAAGAACTAATTGGATCATTTAAGTATAAACTAAAAAAGATCAATTAATTGCATAACAACAAATACGATTGTAATCACTAAAATAATCATAAATCAGAGTATATAAATTAGATTCATTTTATTCAACAATAATTGAGCCAGATATAACAAAAATCTATAAGCAAACATTTTATCATTAAATCAAGCATAACCACTTCTATTTATATTGTCCGGATTTGTACAACATTTGTTCTAAAACGTACATATTAACACCATAATTATGATGTGATTTTTGTTGAAATAGTTATTTTTGATTTTTAAATCATCACGAAATGGAATGCTCTCAAAAATATTATATACAAAACTATAAAATTAAAAATTGTACCCAATTTAATGAAGACTTATTTAAAGATGGCACATCGATTTACGAAGTAATACGAATCGAGAAAGGAATTCCTTTATTTCTGGAAAATCATTTAAATCGTTTGTTTCATTCCGCTGATATATCCGGACTAAACATAAACGAGAGTTACTGCGACTTTGAGACTCTAATTGAAGAGCTGATTAAAAGAAATAAGATTTTTGAAGGTAAAATTAAGATTGTAATACACTACCAAGCCAACAATAGAAATGAAAAAAACCTTCTGTTGTATTTTACACCACACTATTTTCCATCATTAACAGAAACACGCGAAGGTGTAATACTGGGCTTGTGCAAAGCCATAAGAACTAACCCCAATGCAAAGATTCTGAATACCAAAGCACGTCAGAAGGCAAATCATTATATTGTTGAGAATAAATTATTTGAAGTTTTATTACACGATTCGGATAATCGCATAACGGAGGGCAGCAGGTCGAATATTTTCTTTATTAAAGATCAGATGATTTTAACCCCTCCCGGAAATGAAGTGTTAAAAGGAGTTACAAGGTCAAATGTTTTTAGATTATGTAAACTGAATAATATAAGCATTACTGAAAAACATATCCATTTAAGCGATTTACCCAATATGGATGCTGCATTTTTAAGTGGCACATCGATAAAAGTTTTACCTGTAAAATCTATCGAATCTGTTCACTATCGTGTTAACAATGAATTATTACAAAATATTATGGGTTTGTATAACCAGTTGATAGCAGATTATGTTGCAGAAAAAACTACCCCAACCAATTAATAAAATCTTGAGTTTCTGCAAAACAATTTACCTTTCCAAACAGAAAATCTTCATCACGGCCGCTCTTATTATAACACATCATGGGGTGCATTGATTCGATTTTTCTTTGAACCGGAATTCCATTAATTATCGATTTAGCGTTATTACCCCAAATAAACCAAACCACATCCTGTTTTTTATCAGCAATAAAATGAAGTAATTTGTGAGTAAAAGGAGCCCAGATTTTTTCGTGGCTATTCGGTTTCCCTAACTGACAGGAAAAAGAAGTATTTAATAACAAAACACCCTGCTCTTCCCAGCTTGCAAAAAGTTGATCGGGAGATTTTAGCTGAAAATATAAGCCTATTTCTTTTTTTATTTCGCTGTATTTTAAATATTGATTCTTGTTCGAGTAATAAATAGCCCTGATGATATTTTTCAGCGAAATATTATTAAATGTTTCCTGCCACGATTTTAAGCTTCCCACTTCGAATGCTCTGCCCGTAGCTACACCTTTTTGTGGGTAAGGGTCCTGGCCAAGAATTAACACTCTGACTTTATCCAAAGGCACACTTAAAAAACGTAGAACAAATTGTGCACCAGGAGTATATTCAATATCCTGGTTCAGTATAGCCTGCTCAATCTGGCGAATTAAGTCGAGATTTTCATTTATTAAGAAGGGATTCCAACTCGGATCAATACGTTCTAATGAATCTAAAAAAATTGAATTATAATGCATTAATTATTCCTGTCCTTTATAGATCTTCCAAAGATTCTGCTCTTTTTTATAGTCATAAAACGACTCTATAAATTCTCTCATCTTCTCACCGTTCCAATCGCCAAATGGATATTGCTTAAAAATAATTGCATTTTCTTTTAAAATATACAACACCGGAAAGCCTAACGTATAACGAATCTCCAGGTCCATATCGGGAAGCCATTCTTCCAGTTCGTCGGTTAATTTGCTACCTTTTATATAACGAATAATTACATTATTCCCTTTTGCAACAAACTGCCCCATGTGATTGTAAGCCAAACGAAAGATAAAGATATCGCGAATAAGCAATACGAATAATAATAGTATAATCAACTGTGTTTCCTGCCATGAGTAAGGCGGAATTATTAGAAATATAAGAGTTAAAAAATCAAGTAAAAATAACCAGATATTTCGCCTGACAAACATAAATATGCGTCCGGCATAACTCTGATCTGTTTCGGTTGACTGATAGTTTAGCTGCATAATATTAATCGTCCCAAGGGTCTAAATTTAAATTTGTTGATTCAAATATATCTAAATTCTGAAACTTTAAAATTGTGTGCACCATTTCAGCTTTAGATTTAATTATTTTATTTTCTTTGCTCGTCTTTAGTATTTTATTATAATCGTTTAGTGCTTTCCCAAACTCACCTAATTTATAATATGTATCCGCCCTTTTTTCAAGCCACTCTTCTTTATTATCATTAAACTCTATTAATTTATTTATCAGTTCCAGAGCTTGTGTATATTTCTCCGATTGAATCAGTTGCTCAACTTCCTTTTTTAAATCACCCATAAATTTATGCATTATTTGCTACAAATTTAGATTAATGCGATAAAATATGACCTAATTTTTGATAAAAATTATTCCGAAACAAATTTTTGCCTTTTTGCAATCTGAGTGATTTCAGATTCGTTAGCTGCATTTACTTTTAGTAAAATATTAGCAAGCATCGAATCCATCATTTCATTGGAGAGATTTAATTTTTGTGCAATTTCTTTTTTCTTCAGATCGTCTGCAAATTGTTTAATAATCTGCAATTCGTAGTTAGTGAGTGAATCTAATTTATGATTTTTATTTTCTGTTTGAACAGACTGAACTCCAAATTTTGCTTTAAATTGCGGGCAATAATAGTTTAATCCGTCGTTTACATCGTGCACTGCATGAATCAGATCAGTCATTTTCGAGCTTTTCGATACAAAGCCCTTAACATCGTGGTTTAATAGTTGCTCAACAAACCAGTTCTCCATGTACATTGTAAATACAATAACCTTAATGTGCGGATAATCCTTTTTTAATTGCCCGGAAAGTTCAATGCCATCCATTCCGGGCATCGAAATATCGGTTACTACCACATCTGCTTTTTTCGATTCAAGCAGCTTTAGCACTTCCATACCGTTTTTTGCAGTACCCATTATTTCAATATCATCATACATTTTAAACATCGACATCAATCCGAAAAGCGACACATCATGATCTTCGGCCAAAATTACTTTTATGGCACCAGCCTTAGTTTTCGATTTTAAAGGTATGCTAACACTTAACAAATTTCTTTGCTCTGAATGCTCTGCAAAATCAATTTGCCATAAAGATTCTTTTCTTAAGGAGCCGATATTTAATTCCGTTTCAAGACAATCATAATCTAATAATTTGTTCTCGCATTCAATTACAATATTTAATCGATCGTCGTGATTAAAAAACTGTAATGACAGATTTTCCTGTGGTTTTTTATTGGAGATATAAGATAAAATTTCCCGAATAAATGTTTTAAGCTTTTGTTTTAATCCTGTTTCAATTGCATATGAACTACTCTCAGGATAAAACTGACAATTGATTTCTATATCGGAGTAGCTGTTTACAATCTCATACATATCTTCTTTAAAATGATTTGTATACTGCTTTAGCTCGGGCATTTCATTGTGCTCATTTTTATCAAACAGATTATCTGCAACTTTTGTTATTTCGGGAGTATCATAATCGACATGCTTAAGGTGTTTATTTTTTTGATTTTTTAAGCTGCGTTTTAGTCTTATAAAGCTATTCAAGAAATAAATAATTGTCAGTATGACAATAAAAACCAGCACCTGAATTAAGATCAGTTGCACAGATGCTTCATTTTTAACTAATTCGATGAGATACCATTTCGTCCCTGCCTGCAGCGATAATAGTTTATTTTGATTTTTTGACTTTACTATAGCGAGATTCATATCTCCATCCGCTATATTCCTTAATTTTATATTCTTTTTAAAATCATCATAGTATATAAGCAAATCATGTTTATCTCTGAATAGAAACTCAGACGATTTACCTAAGCCCATATTATATCTTCCTAAATATTTAACTTCATTGTTTTTACTAATTGTAATTCTTTTAATTGGTTTTAAACGCTTATTTAGTTTTATCAGTTTTTGTTTTGATAATAACAGTAAACTTGCAGGCTCGTTATTTTCAATTAAGCTTAAGTTACACTTAAAATCAAGTTGTTTTTCGCCCTTTTTATTTCCATTCTGGTCAAATAGAATTAGGCTGTTGAATATACCCGAATCGTTTAATCCGCTATGCAAACAAACGAATAACAAACTGTCGTTTTCTTTAATAAGCCCGGTTGTTATTTTAGATGGCAAACCATGGTATTTAACAGGTTCAAACTTATATGCCAACCGATGATCTAAAACAATAAACTTCGTTTGATTTCCATTACCCTGAATTTCGACAGAAGAATTAGAAATTAACAATTCCATGTACCGATCATTGTCAATATCTGTAATTAATACATGATTGCTTAAATCAACATCTAAATTTACTGAAGAGATTAGCTTGTTCATCTTAAAATTATATGCAAATAGTTTTACCGGAGAAGTCGGGTAACCGGCATCCATACTAAATATAAACTCTTTTACCCCATCCTTATTCAAATCAGATAATCCGATAATGTTGATTTCCACATCGTCTATTCTTCCTGATATGGCAGATACCAGCTGTTTTTTTACAAATGGACTTTTAACATCTTTGGTATTTAAAACATAAAGAAAAATTGAATCGGTATCTTGAGTAAAAAGATAGATTTCCTGTATTTGATCGTTGTTAAAATCGCCGGTATATACAGGGCAATTTTTTATTGGAGATTCGAAAAAATTCCAAAGTGACTGGATATTGTTTTCTGTATCGTACACATATAGCATCGGATCAAATACATTATTATAATGATAATAATGTATTTTCTCGGCACTACCATCATTATCCAAATCGGAATATGTAATTTGGCCGTTATTATTAACGGTATAAGTTTCAATTATTTTTATTTTATAATGCGGAATGCTTCTTACAATAAAAAAAACTAAAGATGCGCTAATAATAAAACCAATAAATAATGGATGAAAGATGTATCTACGCCAGAACTTTACCACTTCTTTTCAACTCTTTTTCTGATTTTTAAAATTGTAGATCGAATTTAAGACTAATTATTTAATAATAAAAGAATTTTAAATTAAAAAAGCTTGTTCATTTTACAACAAACAAGCTTTTGGTAATAATTCTCAATTACCGTATAATTAGTAATATGTTACCTTTTCTAATTTATTCCATGCACCACGAGTAAAATCAGGTATTTTAACAGGCATCCCCTGGTTATTAGATGAAACTCTTGAAAGCTCAATTATAGCTGACCATTCAGCTGCATCATATACATCCTGATCTAAAGGCAATCCATTTCTTAAGCAATGAATTAAACGATAATCCATAATAAAATCCATACCACCATGGCCACCAACTTCCCTGGCCTTTTTACCTACTTCTTTTGTAATTGGATGTTCGTATTCTACCAACATCTTTTCCATTTCTGAATCGGATAAAAACTTATGTGCATCCGGTTCCAAAGCGATTCCTTTTCTGGGCCATTTTTGGGCAAACCCTTTTGTACCGCTTATCATATGAATTCGGCTATATGGCCTTGGGCTGGTAACATCATGCTGAATCATGATGGTTTTACCTTTTTCAGTTTTTACAATAGAAGTGTTCATATCACCTTTTGCATAATCGCGTTTGGCATAATCAGAATCTTCTCCGAATTTTTCTTTCGCATAGGCAGTCATTCCAAACTGATTACTGGATACAGATACCAGGTAGTTTAATTTATCGCCCCGATGAATGTTCATGATGTGGCATATGGGACCAAAGCCATGTGTAGGATAGGTATTTCCATCTTCCATTTCAAGATGCTTTAAACGCCACATATTCCAGTATCCGGTTGTATCATTAAAATTTAACCAGCGTAAATCGTGAATATAAGCACCCTCAGCATGAACAATTTCGCCAAAAACACCTTGCTGAGCCATATTGAGAGTTGCCATTTCGAAGAAATCGTAATTACAATTTTCCAGCTGCATGCAATGACGTTGAGTTTTTTCGGCAGTATTTACCAATTGCCAGCACTCATCTATGGTAAGTGCAGCCGGAACTTCAAGGGCAACATGCTTGCCATGTTCCATTGCATAAACGGCAATGGGAGTATGCAAATCCCAGTGAGTACAAACATATATCAAATCAATATCGTCGCGTTCGCAAATTGCTTTCCAGTCATGATCGCCAGTATATTCATCGGCTTTCGGCTTTCCTGCTTCAACAAGCATCCTTTGGGCTTTTTCCACATTTTCAGGAACCACATCGCAAAGAGCAACAATTTTAGCGCCTTCGATAAAATTATACCTGTGAACTGCACCCGAACCGCGCATTCCCAGTCCAATAATAGCCATACGAACCGTATCGATTGGTTCACAACGTAGTTCAAGCACATCTTGCTGGCCATCCGGACGAGCAGGAACTTTGTAAATTTCTTTTGCAGTAAAACCTTTTAACTCATTCGTATCTTGTTGCAAATTACACGATGTATACATTACAACAAATACAATTAGTAAAAAGGGTGTAAGTAAAAGTTTTTTCATGATCTGTTTTATTTAGGTTTTATAACTATAAATGATATTATTCATTTCATCTTTTCGAATTTCCATTTGTTCAATCAGTTTTTTCTGTACCAGGCACCTAATTAAATTATGCTCTGAAAACTTCGTTTTATAATAAACATCACCGTTTAAATAATCGGTTAAAAACCTGATGCCCATAATGTAAGTCATATAAACAGGTGCAATATAAAGGTTTTCAATTTCCAGCTTAGTTAAAGAAGATATAGCCTTTTCGAGATATCCTTTGGTAAAATATTCAAAAGATTCCATGTTAAATTTTACCTTAACAATATCCGTCTCGTCTTCGGCAGAAGTATTGCAAATGGTTCGTAATGCATCGCCAAAATCATAAATAACAGACCCGGGCCCAACCGTATCGAGATCGATTACTGCGACTGCTTTATTATTTCTAAATAAAAGATTATTGATTTTGGTATCGTTATGACTTATACGCAAAGGAATGTCACCTGATTGGATCAGGCCTTCTATTTTTATGAGAAGCCGTTCTCTATCTTTATAAAAATCAATAACATCTATAACACCAGCAAGTCGTTTCGCATTATCTTTTAAAATTGCCTGATTAAACTGATCAAGCCTGAAAGATAATGAATGGAAATCTTTAATCGCTTCTTTAAATTCCGAAGGTGGTTTGTTGGAAAACTCATTTAAAAACCATCCAAATCCCCTTCCTGCTTCGTAAGCTTGATTATTGTCTTTAACGATTTCAATGGAATAAGAATCTTTTATAAAATTCATCATTCGCCATGCATCATTATTCTCATCAACATATAAATATTTGTTTTCTGTCGTTGGCAACAAATGTGGTATTTTGAATTCACTGTTCTGTGAAGAGAGAAAAGTTTGTAATTTAAAATGATTTTGAATAATATTTTCGGGCGATGTAAAAACCTTGGTATTTATTTTTTGCAGGATAAATTCATTTTCATAAGCTTTCAAAACAACTTTATAAGTTGAGTTAATGTGTCCATTGCCGAATGGTTCGATACTTAAAACTGATCTATTGGGAATGAAGTTATTAGCAATACTTCTCGGTTCCATATTCCGGGTTTTGATTCAAATATATGGAATTATAAATACGATTTTTATAATTTGATAAAAAATAAAAAGAAGTATTACTCAATCACCAGTACGAAACTGAACAAAAAGGTTTTCAATCCATTTTCGTCATTCGCTTACATTCTATACTAATAAGAAGTGTTCTCATCTCTTGTAATATCATATTCGTAAATTTTTGCTTCAACAAACCACTCAAATTGCAAGGGAAAGTCAATTTTAAGAATTCTTTATATGAATTAAATCAACATAACGTTCAATATTATGGACAATTATACCTATATTTGTACAAATAAATGAACATTATGGCAAAAAGAAAAAATATTTTATTACCAAAATCTAAACAAATACTAGTTGAACTAGGTGAAAATATCCGATTAGCACGGTTAAGAAGAAAATTAAGTACTGAACAAGTTTCTGAAAGAGCAAATATGAGCAGAACAACTTTATATGCAATAGAAAAAGGAATGCCAAACGTAAGCATTGGTTCTTATTTTTCGGTATTACAAGTATTAGGACTAGAAAAAGATTTTCTTTTGTTAGCAAAAGATGATGTACTTGGAAGGAAATTGCAAGATGCTGCGATAAAAACACAAAAACGAGCTCCAAAACGAACAAGTGATGAGTAAAAGAACAATATATGTATATGCACACTGGCAGGGAATTCAGACTCCTTTTTTAATTGGTAGTCTGCATTCAGAACGATTAAGAGGAAAAGAAATATTCTCATTTGAATACACTGAAGAATGGTTAAAATCGGAACATGCTTTTCTACTTGATCCTGATCTACAATTATATTCAGGCTTACATTACTTGAATGATGATGAAAAGGCAAACTTTGGAATATTTTTGGATTCATCTCCAGATCGCTGGGGAAGACTATTAATGAGAAGAAGAGAAGCTGCTATAGCCCGAATTGAAAAAATACCCGAACAGACTTTATTTGAAACGGACTACCTGTTAGGAGTTTTTGATGGAACTAGAATGGGTGCATTAAGATTTAAATTAGATGAAACTGGTCCATTTTTAAATGATAATAACGAATTAGCAAGTCCGCCATGGACATCACTCAGAGAACTAGAGCAAATAAGTTTAAAGCTGGAGGAAGATAATATTGTTGATGATCCTGAATATTTTAAATGGTTAAGCATGTTAATAGCACCCGGATCTTCATTAGGTGGCGCACGCCCCAAAGCAAGTATCATTAATAAAGATAGTAGCCTTTGGATTGCTAAGTTCCCCAGCAGAAGTGATAATAGTGATGTTGGTGGTTGGGAAATGGTAATATATGAATTAGCAATAAAATCAGGTGTAAATATGGCCAAATCGATGGTACAGAAATTTTCATCTAAAAATCATACTTTTCTTACAAAGAGATTTGATAGAAATAAAAAGAACGAAAGAATACATTTTGCCTCTGCAATGACCATGTTAGGTTACACCGATGGTCAAGATCATACCGATGGAGTGAGCTACCTTGAATTAGTAGAATTTATTAGCAATAATGGAGCTAATATAAAAGAAGACCTTGAAGAATTATGGAGAAGAATTGTTTTTAGTATTTGTGTCTCTAATACAGATGATCATCTTAGAAATCATGGATTTATATTAACAGATAAGGGATGGGTATTATCTCCTGCATACGATATTAATCCAAATGAAACGGGCACAGGTTTAAAGCTCAATATTAGTGAAAATGATAATTCACTTGACCTTGCTCTAGCCATGGAAATGCATGAATACTTTAGATTAACAAAGCAAAAGGCTGAAGAAATAATAAATAAAGTTAAAAAATCAGTTCAGAGTTGGAAAGACATTGCTACTAAATATGGAATTTCAAAAACAGAGCAAGAACTCAAAAGTAATGCTTTTAGAATTGTAGAAAACAAGCATTAGTCAAAAAATCGCCAGGGTTAGATAACACGGTTCGATTTGTGCCACCGATTGCGGTTTTATTGTGCCAGTAATTTGGGTCAAACTGTTTCTCACCAACATTACCCAAATAAAAAAGAGAAAGAGAGCAATAATTTGCTCTCTTTCTCTTTTTGTCGGGGTGGCAGGA